>QEUW01000705.1 GCA_003577005.1 Chloroflexota bacterium
CGCGCATTTCATTCACCCCGCCGATACCATGAACATGATATCCATAACGCATAACCCGCCAGATTCGTTTACACGCGGGCGAATTTCAACAGCCTGCTAATCATTCCGTCCGGGCTCCTGTACCCGATCGTGGTAGTACGTGACTTTTTCATTAGCAGTAACTCGGCGCAGTTACCCAGATGAATGATTGAACGTCAACCATATCTCTCGGGATTAGATCGGCCTGTCCCTCCTTGATTAGCTTTAAACGGATCGCCTCAGCCAATCGAAGCACCTGGCTATAGGTCAGCCAATTCAGTTCCGGCTTGTAGTTGATGTCGATACCGAGCACTTCCGCCGCACTCTTCGTTACCTCAGGTTTTACAAACACCTGAGCCCCAGGATCAGACAAGAACAGGAAGTACGTTGCGATCGGCCATTTTGCGGCACTGATCTTGTAAAGCATAGACGCAAACTGTTCGAATCTCACTTGCAGCGGTTGATCCCCATATAGCTGCATACCCAACGAGCGCGCAAACGATTCCTGTGCGTCGGCCGGCGCCAATCCATTACTCAGCCAAATCTTCTCGTACTGGTTGACTAGATTTGTCTTGTTAATAACGGCTTTGGCGCGGTCGCAGATTTCCTTGTACTTCTGATCTACAAGTAGCTGAGGCAGAACACTAGGGCCGAGCGTCTCAATCAGCATTTCGTGAGCACGCATCTTGTAGTCGCGCTCGGATCGCTGCCCTGTGAGATAGGTCGGATCATGAAATCCCATCGGAAAATGGGAGCGGAAGTTCTCAACGGCCTTTTGAAACGTCGTAGCGCCAGATCTTGCGGCCAAACCCGATGTCACCAGATGTCTGTAGTGTTTTACGAGTGCTGTCAGATAGTCCGACACGGCCTCTTCGCCATCAACACGCAAAAACTGCGCAACTGACAGGTTGAACTTCTTTAGTCCGACGTCTTCGAAGAAGATAGTCACCATACCGTCCTGCTCCCCCTCTACGACCTCGCCCAAGCCCCAGTCTGTCCGAGTCGCATGCTTCACGCGATTTCCCGCAATCAATTGGTCACTCATGTTTTCCCCCTATTTGGCCTGCATTCGGATAGTGCACTGTCTGCCGCTCGCCTGCACGATATGAGTAGCGATTCATCGCCGTCAGGAGTTCATGTTCCAGCTCGAATGGCCGACCGCCATATACAAAGGCTGATAGCCATGCCACTTCGTCATTCACATGCCGCTGTGGAATACCTTTGGCCCAGACTTTCTTGCCAGGATTCCAGCGGTACTCACGCTCGCGAAGCAGATCCTTGGATTCAAATGCGGCGCCGAGCGCTGCAACCTGGACTTCTGGTTCGCTTGAATTGACGAGCAAGGACTGCATGGCCTTTGTGCCAGAAATCGGAAGCGATTCCTGGAGGACCTCCAGCAAAGCATGGCAGTCCGTCGATGCGCGATGGCCCGTGTAGTGAAATCCGAAGCGATAGGCCAGAAATTCCAGCTTTGCGGAGCCAATGCCTTCGTCGCTCCACGGCACCTGCCGCAGTGAGCACGCCCAAGCCTTATCCGAAAATATCGGAAAACGCTTTTCTACAAAGGGGCGATCAAAGCTCGCGTTATGAGCAACGACCAGTGACACCTCCTCCAATAGTCGCTCAACCTCATCATCATCGATTCGTTTTCCTGCCACCATCTCGTCAGTGATGTTGTGAATATGGGTGGACTCTGGCGAAATCGCCATTCCCGGGTCTTCAAGCTCATTGAAGGTAGTGAGAACACGATAGGCCTGCCCGCTTTCACGATTGACCTCGACCAGCACCATCCCCAATTCGATGATCTTGTCCGTCGCGGGGTCAGTGCCTGTGGTCTCGGTATCGAGTATCGCCACGGTAATGAGCTTGTCCGAGTTGGGCTCGGTTGCGAAACAATCACGTGGTAGCAATGGCCTGACTACCTTGAAATTCGCTCTTGCGAGCCAAGTTGCGATTTCCTCAACTTGTGCAGATGTGGGGAGAGGCGAAAAGTCGAAGGTTGGCATGTCAAGGTTTACCGCTGTGGGCAAAAGCAAAATAGTACTCTCATGTTTAGGACAAATGGATCAGCCGCCCGGACAGCTGACGTCATCTACATCCCTACTGATTGGTCACAAGCAGAATGATGCTTGATAACAGGCTCATGGCGTGAGCCCCGACTGAGACTGATCACGGTTATATTCAATACTACCTTGAGTTGAATCGCGCCCATTGCCCAATGCGCTCGGTTAAATATGCGGCAGGTAACTGGCGCTTTACTGCCCGACATCAAGTCCAGAGCCAAGGTCAGCAAAGGCCGATTAGACGACGACCGCCGTGATTAATCCGTTGCATGTCCTGCGCACTGCAATTCCGCGATTAACCCGGACTAAACGCCGAACTGGGCCATCAGAAGCTCCGCAGCCCGTCGCTGAATACGCCATGCTGCTCGACGTGGGCGTTGTAGGCTTCCATGGCCGCCTTGTTTTCGGACAGCCATTGCTCCCGCAGCTTCTTCCTGAGGGCTTCGTCGAGG
>QEUW01000706.1 GCA_003577005.1 Chloroflexota bacterium
GTTTGCGACAAATGTCGCTTGACCCGCGTACATTCAGCGGCTAACCTAAAGTGATGGCTGTGTGCAAAGGACAGACGATTGGAGGCTTCCCCGGTGGCTGTCGTGGTCATCGCCGATCCAGACATGGCCTTTGCCCAGATGCTCACGCGCCTCTCCCGTCGCCACGGCCACCAGGCTGTGTGCGTACACACAGGGCGCGCCCTCCTAGAGCAGCTGAGGCAGACGCCAGTCGACCTGTGCGTGCTCGACCTATCGCTCCCCGACCTGGATGGCTTGGCGCTGATCCCCGAGATCCGCCGCCGCCGCCCGTATGTCAAGCTCCTGGCCGTCTATCAGAGCGTTCTCTTCGACCGCGAGATGGCGCTCCTGTCCCTGCGCATGGCGCGGCTGCTCGGTGCTGACCGGGTGCTCCTGAAGCCCTTTACGTGTCGCACGTTTTTGACCGTGCTGCAGGATCTCCTGGGCATGCGCTTCCGCAGCGCGCCCCGCCTGACGCCGATGGCTTGAGGCCGCAAGCTGATACTGCCCTCCACTGCGCTTGACTGACCAGCCGCCCAGCGCCTCCGTCGTACATCATACGGCATACGGCCGCTGCATCCGTCTTGCCTCCTCTAAGTCATTGACCGAAAGAAATTAGCGAAGTAGAATAGTCGGCATGAGCCGACGAATCAGCTTCACTCTAAGCACCGATGAAGTGTGCGCCGTTGAAGAGGCGATGCATCACTCGCAGCAAGCGGAGGTGCGCCAACGAGCGACCGCGATCCGTCTGCTGCACCTGGGCCACAAACCAGAAGCGGTAGCCGAGATGTTCGCCGTTGCACCGAGCACGATCTGGAATTGGCATCGGCGCTTTCGGGCGTCGGGTCTGGCCGGACTCTGCAACCAGGCAAAGAGTGGTCGTCCGGCCAAAGCCACCGGGAACTATCTCGATGCTGTGGCCCAAGCTCTGGCGACCGATCCGAGAACGATCGGCTACAGCTTTTCGGTCTGGACGATCAACAAATTGCGGCATCATCTGGAGAAAGAGACCGGTATCTTGTTGAGCTACTCTCGGATGCGTGCGCTGCTGCGTAAGCATGACTATGTTTATCGTCAGCCAAAGCATGACCTGCGCGAGTTGCAGGACCAAGGAGCCAAAGCGCAGGCCAAGGAACTGCTGGAGTGGTTGAAAAAAGTCCTGCGACGACGACACCTTCGTCCTCCTCTTTAGGGACGAGACGAGCGTGAGTTTGCATCCTCTGCTGCGTCGCTGTTGGATGAAGCGAGGTCAGCGTAAGCTGATTGCCGCCCCCGGTTCACCGCAGTTCGTGCATCTCTTCGGCGCATACAACTGGCACACTGGCATGGTCTTGTATCAAACCCACGACCGCAAGAACAGTGAGTGTTTCATCGAGTTCGTTGAACATCTCATGACAAGTGTGCCGCCGGAGCAGAAAGTGGTTCTCGTCCTGGACAACGCCTCGTATCACCGCAGTCGGGCCTCGCTCGCCGCTCTGTCGCTGTTTGAGGAACGACTGCACGTCGTCTGGTTGCCCAAGTACTGCCCCTTTCTCAATCCCATTGAACGCTTCTGGCTTCATCTCAAGAACTTGGTCGCAGCCAACCATCTGCATCCAGACCTGGAGCACCTCACCCAGGCCATTGCTCAAGTCATCCAGCAGCAGAACCATTCCCATTTCCAAGAACGACTCATGTTCGCTTAACTCTTTCGACTATTGGCTTAGGGCGTTTTCAAGTTGCGGAATAGCGAGAAATAGCACCGAAAGATGCTGAGGGAGGGGGTAGAAAAGCAGAACCCACAGGCGTAGACTCAGCTTGAGACCAATCAAGAAAGGAGTCTGCACCTATGGGCAGTGTACATGATACCACAGTTCCAGCCACGTTGGTGGCTCAGCTTGCGACCCTCCCTGATCCGCGCAACCGGCGTGGGCGGCGCTACGAATGGCGATATCTGCTGACGCTGATTGCCCCAGCCCTGATGAGCGGCGAGAGCACGCTGGTCGGCATCAGCCAGTGGCTGAGTGCCCATCAAGATGCGTTGCTGAGCTACTTGCCCACCAAGCGCAAGACCCTGCCGAGTCTGGCAACAGTGCGGCGGGTGTTAGGGGCGATAGACCTCACCGCGCTGGAGGGGGCCGTGGGGATCTACCTGCAAGGGCTGCGGGGGGCCATGGGCGACAGTGGACAAGTGGTGACACTGCTGGTGAGCCGGCGTCGCCAGCCCCTTGCGCACATGGCGGTACTCCGGGCCCAAAATCACCAGTCGCGCCGCCGCCTCGTCGGCCACATCGGCGCTGGAGCCGGGCGCGGCGTGGACAGCCACAAAATCACCCTTTGCGCGCTCGGCGCGCAGACGGCGCTTGAGTTCCTCCCACACGTCTGCCTGATCCAGCGCAACGGCGCGCTCCTGGGCCAGCCGCGCCACGCTGGGCTGGATCGAGTACCAGTAGCGGCTTTGGTTGACATAGAGGTGGGTGGCGTTGTCGGTCAGGCGGCGCAGGGCATCGCATGATGTCCTCAGGAAGAAAATA
>QEUW01000707.1 GCA_003577005.1 Chloroflexota bacterium
TGCCAACGCATCCATCTCCTGCCAGAAAATGCGCCCCTCCTGCTCCCACGCACCCCACAGTTCCGGCAGGCTACGTTTTTCTGTTGGGTCGCCGTTGCGGCCGTTGCTCGTGCGCTTAACGTAGAGGGGGATGGAGAGGCTGAATTCCTGCTGGGCAATGTCGTCCAGTGTGGCAACGCGGGCAAAGCCTGGCTCATCGGCAAAGACGCTATACGCGGCCAGGATGCGCGCCTGGTGCTCCTCACGCAGAAAGCTCATGGCGCGCTCGCGGGCAATCTCGTTGACCGCGTCGATGAAGAGCACGCGGTGCTGTCGCCCCGCTTCTTTGCGGCTGCGACAAATCACCACACACGCTTCCATGGGCGAGTTATAGAAGAGATTCGGCCCCAGCCCCAACACACATTCCACCAAATCGAACTCGACCAGCTTGCGCCGCATCTCCGCTTCTTCCTTGCGGAAGAGTACGCCGTGCGGAAAGAGGATGGCGCAGCGTCCGGTCTCCTGATCCATGCTGCGCAAAATGTGTTGGAAAAAGGCATAGTCGGCGCGGCCTTGGGGCGGCGTGCCCAAGAAATTGCGGCCCCAAGGGTCATTCATCCATGCGGCGCGGTTCCACTGCTTGATGGAGTAAGGTGGATTTGCCAGCACCACATCAAACTTTGCCAGCCGGTCACGGTCGATGAAGACGGGATTCTCCAAGGTATCGCCGCGGGCAATCGAGAAATTTTCAACCCCATGCAGCACCAGATTCATGCGCGCAATCGAGGCGGTCATGTGGTTGCGTTCCTGGCCAAAAAGCCCCAGCGTGCGATACTCGCCGCCGCCTCGCTTGACCTCATCCAGGGCCGAAATCAACATCCCGCCCGTACCACAGGTCGGATCGTAGATGCGCTCGCCCGGCTGGGGAGCAAGCATCTGCACCATCAAATGCACAACCGTGCGATTGGTATAAAACTCCTGGGCAGTATGGCCGCTGTCGTCGGCAAATTTGTTGATGAGATACTCGTAGGCATTGCCCAGTGCATCCTCAGGCACCGTTTCTAGAGATAGCGTGTGCTTGGAAAAGTGCTCCAGCAGGTTTTTGAGCGTCGCATCGGGCAGGCGTTCCTTGTTGGTCCAGGGCGCATCCCCAAAGATGCCTTCCAGGCGAGCCGGGTTGGCGGCCTCAATCGCGCGCATGGCATCCTGCAAAGCCCGGCCTACATCGCGCGGCGTTTCGCGCACATCGTTCCAGTGCGCGCCATTGGGAATGGCAAAGCGATCATTGGCCGTGGCGACGGCGTACTCATGATCCTGACTTTCCGCAAACGCCTCGGCATAGTCGGCATCCCACACATCGGATAGCCGTTTGTAAAAGAGCAGGGGAAAGATATACTGCTTGTAATCGCCGGCATCCACCAGCCCGCGCAAAACGGTCGCCGCGCCCCATAGATAGCTCTCCAACTCCGCTTGCGTCAGCCGTTCAACCATGCAACCACCCTCCCTCGTGCATCACCGTCCGTAAGGCGTCTTCAGCCTCGCGTACCCTCGCCAAGGCTTCTTTGAAATCCTGCACAGCCACATCCAGCGGCGGAATCTCCGCACCGATGGGCGGCAGCACATAGCGGGAGATGTTGAGCGTCCAATCCTCCTCAGCAATCTCTTCGACGGTGACGACGCGGACCCGGTCTTCCACATCCGCAAAATCCTGCACCCACTGATGGATGGTCGTGACATGTTCCGGGTCGAGGAAGTTTTGGGCGCGCCCCTTACGAAACAGTGTGGAGCCATCCACGATCAGCACCTTGCCGGCCCGGTCAGCCGGCTTGCGCCGGCGCATCACCATGATACAGGCCGCCAGGCCCGTGCCATAGAATAGGTTGGGGGCCAAGCCGATCACCGCCTCAACAAGGTCCATTTCCAGCAACGTGCGGCGAATCTGTCCCTCCACCCCGCCGCGGAAAAGCGCGCCCTGGGGCAGTACCACAGCCATGCGTCCCGTGGCCGTTGCCATCGAAGTGACCATGTGTTGCACCCAGGCAAAGTCACCGCTCTTGTCGGTGGGCAACCCGGCAAAGGCGCGTCCCCAAGGATCATTTTCCCAAATTTCGCGCCCCCACTGCTCCAGCGAGAAGGGCGGATTGGCAATCACACAGTCAAAGGTGAGCAGCCCGCCGGTGCTGGGATCGGTAAAGACAGGATTGCGCAGCGTATCGCCGCGTTCGATGATAAAATCCTCGATGCCGTGCAAGAGCAAATTCATGCGCGCCACCGACGCCGTGGTCACGTTCTTCTCCTGGCCGTAGAGCTTGCCCAGGAAGGTGCGCGGGTCACCGCCGCGCGCACGCACATGTTCTACCGCAGCCAGCAACATGCCGCCTGTGCCGCAGGCCGGGTCATAGATACTTTCGCCTTCTTGGGGATCCAGGATGTCTACCATCAGCCGCACAACACTGCGCGGGGTATAGAACTCGCCGGCCTTGTTGTTGGTGACGTCGGCAAACTTGTAGAGCAGGTATTCATAGGCGTCGCCCATGACATCATTG
>QEUW01000708.1 GCA_003577005.1 Chloroflexota bacterium
TGGAAGAACGCGAACAAGTGCGGCGGGCGTACTTCATCGAAAAGAAGAGCCTGCGTCAGATTGCCCGAGAGTTGAAGATGGCGCGCAAGACCGTGCGCAAAGCCATCGAACAAGCCGAACCCACAGTTTATACCCTGCACACGCCACGACCCGCGCTGCGGTTAGGTCCTTACCGAACTCGCATTGACGCTCTGTTAGCGGAAGCAGAACAGATGCCGCGCAAGCAACGTTACACCGGGCACAAGATCTTCCAACTGCTCCAACAGGAAGGCTATCAGGGTGCCGAGTCCAGCGTACGCGCCTACATCGGTAGACGACGACGTGAGCAGCGCCGCCCGCAGGTCTTTCTTCCGTTGGAGTTCGACCCCGGCGTAGATGCCCAAGTGGATTGGGGTGAAGCGCAGGTCGTCCTCGCCGGCGAAGCGGTAACAGTACAGCTCTTCTGTATGCGCCTGTGCTACTCTCGACGCCTGTTCATGATGGCCTTTCCGGCCCAAACGCAAGAAGCGTTCTTCACCGGCCACGTGCAAGCCTTCCACTTTTTTGCCGGTGTGCCGCAACGCATCAGCTATGACAACCTCAAGGCCGCCGTGCAGGAAGTGCTGCAAGGGCATAATCGCCGCGAGCAACAGACGTTTGTCGTCTTCCGGAGCCACTACTTGTTTGCCAGCCACTTCTGCACACCTGGTCAAGCCCATGAGAAGGGCGGGGTCGAGCATGGTGTCGGCTTTGGCCGGCGCAACTTTCTCGTGCCCATTCCGCAGGTGGCAGACTTTGCCGAACTTAATCGTCTCCTCATCACCGCCTGTCAGGCCGATGATGCACGGCAGGTCGACGGTCAGACTATGACCATCGGGGCTGCTTGGGCACAGGAACAACCTCATTTACGCCCGCTGCCCACTCAGGATGTGCACTGCTGTGTGACCAAGGCGGTGACCCTGACGCCGTACAGCCAAGTGGAATTTGAGACAAATCGCTATTCGGTGCCGGCAGACCGGGCACAGCGGCATTTGGTCCTGCGGGCGTATCCCTTCCAGGTGGAGATTTTGGACCAGGAAACGGTGTTGGCCACCCATCCGCGCAGCTACGGTCGACAGCTAGAAATCGTCGATCCGCTCCACTATCTCCCGCTTTTGGAGCAGCGGCCAGGGGCCTTTGAGCATGCCCGGCCCATGCGGCACTGGCGTACCCAGTGGCCTCCTATCTATGAGCAGCTCCTGGCCAAACTGCAGATGGCTGATGAAGGACAGGGTGTGCGTGAGTTTGTGCGCGTGCTCAAGTTGCACCGCCACTATCCTGCGGCACAGGTCGAAGCGGCTATCGCCCAAGCCCTGGCCTATGGCTGCATCCATGCCGACGGCGTCGAATTGTGTCTGCGCCAACAACAGCAGGCACAGATTACGCCCCCAGCACTTGACCTGGCGGCACACCCACACTTGCTGCCGTTGGCGCAGAGCGCACCGGATCTACAGCTCTATAACCAGTTACTGGGGGTGCAGTAGCTATGGAAACGCAACCGCTCCTCGAGAGCTACCTGAAAGAGTTGCGCCTGCCTGCGTTCCTGAAGCACTACCGGACCTTTGCCGAGGACGCTGCGCAAGCCCAGCAAGGCTATGACCGCTACCTCTTGGCTCTTGCCGAGCAGGAAGTGGCGCAACGTGAGCGTAACCGCCAGGAACGTCTAGTGCGCAGTGCTCGCTTTCCCGTGCTGAGGGAACTGACCGACTTTGACTTCACGTGTGTGCCCAGTCTGTCCCGCCAACGCGTGCTGGAATTGGCGCAAGGACACTATATTCGGCCAGCGGAGTCGATTTTATTGGTGGGCAATCCGGGCTTGGGTAAAACCCACATCGCCACCGGATTGGCGCTGACGGCCTGTCGGCAGGGACATCGCGTGCGTTTCTACAATGCCGCGGCGCTCGTCAACGAGTTGCTGCAAGCCCAGGAGGAGCGACGTCTGCCCAAACTCTTGAACTATGCGTTGAAACAGCAGGTGGTGGTGTTGGATGAGTTGGGCTTTATCCCCTTCACCGCCACGGGTGCCCACCTGATTTTTCAGTTCTGCGCCACCCTTTATGAACGCGTGGCCCTTATCGTGACGACGAATCTGCGCTTCGCTGACTGGACGCAAGTCTTTGGCGATGAGCGGCTTACGGCGGCGCTGTTGGATCGCCTCACTCACAAAGCACATGTGTTGGAGTTCAGTGGCGGAGAGTCCTATCGCTTTCGGGCACGCCTTCAGCGCGAAACTCGGCAGCGTGCAGATGATGTCCGCAATAGTGCGACCACTACCTAGTGGTCCCCTTTTCAATCGTCAAGTGGTTCCTTTTTCGATGATCATTGTGCCGGTCGATGAGGTCTCCTGGTCCCCTTTTTGACCGTCAACTGGTTCCCTTTTCAATTGACAAATACAGTGTCCTCTCCCTCGAATTAGGAGCCTCTCGCGTGAGTACTCTGCGCATGTTCGTAACACTGGTCAGTTTGGCTGTCTTGACGGCGTTAACCGGCTGTA
>QEUW01000119.1 GCA_003577005.1 Chloroflexota bacterium
AGATCGAGGGAAGGACCGTTCATATCTTTCTCCTTGTTTCTCAGGAATGGTACGGTGGTGCAAGCTGAATTTCTTATCCCAGGGTGGTAAAGGCCGCGCGCCGTGTGCGCTGACAGACGGCCCGGCCTCTTTGCTTATCTTATGGACATTGCGTTGATCGCGCGTTGAAGCGCTTTGTCCTCCTGTCTGGCCCCAAACCGTTGCCCAGGGTTCGGCAGAGATTTGATTATCTGAAGCTGTAGGTCATCGCCTCCGGCGTGACAGGGCCGGTCTCTGGCTAGAGTCGTCACGCGGAGGCGATGACCTACCAATCAACCTCCTACGTCAGCACCGACCAGCAACGATTTCCCTTCATACGCTGCCAGCTGGATTAAAAGACGGCCATCGGCCCCGATCTCGCCCACGCGCTGTTCAGCTAGCATATCGGTGACCGGCCCGGCCCGGTTACCATCAAGGGTCACGCTCTCTTCGATTAGCTCGGCGCCAAAATTGAGCGCCGTCACCTGGAGACCGAGGTCGCCCGGCAACTCATGCGCCATCGCCAGCAACCCTTTGCTCTGCACTGCGGGGATTGCTATCTGCCGGCTCTCATAGATGCGATAGCGCCGGCGCACCGCCAGCAGTCGTTGCAACTGGCTGGCAAACGAATCAGGCTGCGCCAACTGGCGGGAGATGGGTCCATAAAGCGCACGAGCTTTGGGCAACCCGACCGGCGAGCTAGTTGCGTCTGGGTTGACATCAACCAGGTCATAGGCACCGCGGTTGATCCAGCGGGTATCGCCATCGGCCAGCAAGGGTGCAACCACCTCCGGCGGCAACGGCAACGCCCCCACCAGGTCCCAGCCAGAGAGGGCAAAGACGCCAGGCTGGAAGGCGTTATACATCACCAACAGCAGGTGAACTTTCTGAATCTGGCGCACCTGGTCGTCCGTCAGCCGGTCCAGATCACGTACTCCTAGTGCTGCCGCAATGACGCTGGCCGTGGTCGAGGCCACGCCGTTGGTGACAAAGCGCAGGTTGTACGGCGCATTTTCTCCGGTCAATCGTTCGTACATGATCGAGCGGATCTGCTCACGCAACTCGCCCCCCGTCCACTCGCGCCCCTGAAAGGTGTAGTGGTCCTCTTTGTGCAGCATCCAGAAGTGGACCAGTTCCAGCGTCAGCTCGTCGTGGTTTTGCAGCGCATGGATCAGCGAGGCCGGGTCGATGCGATAGTCGTGCATCGTCCGCAACATGAGGCGCAGAAATTCGGTGTCGCCGGTCACAAGCGCATGGTGATAGGCCGGGCGGGTGATAAAGTCGTAGGAGAGGTCGGCGCCCCCCTGCGACATGGCGGCAATGTCATCGACTGCCAGGTTCAACTCCTGAAAGGTAAAACCGCCCGCCTTGCGCACCAGGCCGGCGATCAACTGGTTCGCCAGGATCGAGAGCGGGTGCCCCTCCGACCAGGCCGGGCCATCGGGCCGGATTTCGATGCCGAGAAAGCCGTTGGCATCCAGCCGCAACATGCGCGCCCCCAACACATCCAGCGAGTGGAGCGCATCGCCAAACACCAGTTGCGGAGCGGAAAAGGTAGGGTCGAGCCAGTTGAGCGTCGGCTGGCCCTCCTTAAAATAGTGCAAGTAAACCCAGCGCCGGGCGACGCCATCCACACCAGTCACGACCCTGGTGGCGCTCCAGTCGGATTCCTTGACGCCAGGTTCGTAAAAGATGGTGCGCGGCAACTGGCCGACGATGTAGCCCTTGCTTTTCAACACATCCACGGTGGCGGGCGGTAGGTTGACGGCATCGCTACCTTCCGGCGCCGGGGGCAGCAGCGGCCAATCCGCCGGGGCGATCTCCACCATGTGATAGATCCCCGGATACTCGCCATAGCCCAGTTCAGCCAGGCGGAAGTCGGGGCCCTTGCCGGTGTGGCCGGGGATCACGTCGTCGATCACAATGGCCCCGTGTTCGGCGGCGACCTGGCACATGGCGACAAATTCGGCCTCCGTGCCAAAGGTGGGGTCGATGGCGAAGCCAATGCGGTCGAAATTGCCATCGACTGTTGGCGTAAATTCCTGCCCGCGCACCCCGCCGGCCACTTTGGTCGGCCCCAGATGCACGGCCTGGATGCCAATGGCCGCCAGCGCTGCCCACAATTGCGGGTCGGCCAGCGTCTGCAACATGGATGCGCCTTCCCGCGCGATAATGGCGGCTGGATAGGCGGTAAACCAGACCGCGGCCAACGCTGACGCTGCCCGCGGTTGCGCCGTTGCGTAGGGTCGCTGCCAGAGCCGCCCCTGGCCGGCATAGCGCCGCGCCAGCTTTTTGGCATTGTGGAGCATCGACTGTTCGACCAGCCAGTCGACGTGGTTTTGGTCAGGTTGGGGCATTGATCATCCTCCTTCTGGCTCTGCAACGAACTCGGGTGCTGGTACGCGCTCACCTTGTCGGACAGCCGTGACCAGCAGCAGCCAGGCCAACGGGAGCACCAGCCACGTCTCCCACGGCCACTCTGCGCTCTGCAGGGTCACCAGCCGCAGCCAGTAGCCTTGCAATGTCCACACCAGCGCCAGCCAGTGTGACGCCATCAGCGCCAGCACGCCTAAGAAGAGTGCGCTTCGCTGCCAGCTCCACAAGAACGGCCAGACGGCCAGCACTACGACAAATTCGAGAAAGTAAAAGGCCCAACCAATCGGTCGTCCCCAATAATAGAGCACCAGGGCCAGTGCAAAGGTGAGCGGGAAGGTCAGACGCCGTCCAACACAAGTCCAGAGGGTGACCAACAGCGCAATCACCCACAACCCCAGGCTCAACTGTTGGGCCAGCTGCGGCTCGACGCCCCAGTTAACCAGCCCTTGCAGCGGCGTGCGGTTCCAGATGCTCAACGGTGTCTGCTGTTCCACGGGAAGCACAAGCCAGTGGTGCTCCAGGGCATTGGCAATAAAATGCCAGGTCGGCAGCCAAAGCGCCCGTCCCCACATCACCACGGTCACGACAACCACGATGAGCGTGATCATTGCGCTGCGGGTCAAGACACCCAACAGGGCCCAGCGGTTCTGATCAGGGTTTACCAACGCCAACAACCCAAAGGCGACAAAGAAGAGCGCATAGAAAGGCTTGACCATTACGACAAAGGCAATAAGCGGCGCACTCCAGAGAGCATGACCACGCCAGAGCGCCCACGCCGCCACTAGCGCGGCAAAGAGCAACACCGGCTCTACATTGCCCGCTGTGGTCAGCAGCGAAAGGACAGGCCAGGAGCCAACGACGAGGAGCAGCCACCGACTGCTGTATGGGATGACGCTATCGCCAGGTCCGGCGCGGGCACTGTAGAACCAGAGGGTGCTAAAGGAGAGAATGGCAAGAAAAAGCAATACCATACAGACGGCGGGCGAAAAATTCAGCCAGTAGAGCCAGATCGCCAACACTGGCGGATAGACATAAGGGCCGGGGATGTTGGCGGCGGCCGCGGCAGCGTCATCCGCCAGATAATTGGCCCGTTCGAGCGCGTGGATCGACAGCCAGATCTGTTGTGCCTCGGCCGGGGTGGCATAGAGCGGCTGGCCGGCCCGCAACCTGCCGGCAGCCCGCAGATAGGTCGCCAGGTCGGCGGGTGGTGGCTCGCCGCGCCCCATCTGGCCGATGACCGCCATCGTCGGCAGTAGATACCATACGATCAGGAGTAGCCAGGGCACGATCCCCAGCCAGCGCCAGGCCCGTTGCAGGATCGTCATTGGAGCGCCAATCGACTGCGTTGAAGCAGCCCAGTCCGTTACGCGACTGTCGAGAAGCAATCTGGAGCGTCAAAACAGGACAATCTACTATGTTTGCGCCACGACCGCGATCGCCCCGCCTAGTACATCTAGCCCCTCCTCCAGCTCGGCATCGGAGATGGACAACGGCACGAGCGTGCGCACACAATTGGAGTAGAGACCGGCGCGGATGAGCAGCAGCCCCCGTTGGTACGCCTCTTCGACGATCCGCAGCGGTGCGGCGGTGTTAGGCGTGCGGTCAGCCGGGCCGTTGATAAATTCGATGGCAAGCATCGCCCCTAGCCCCCGCACATCCCCGATGATGGGGAACCGCCCTTGCCACTGGCGGAAGCGCGCCAGCATCGTCTCGCCGATCTGCTCGGCGCGGCCAGGGAGGTCATCGGTCTGGATGAGCTCCAGTGTCTTGAGGGCAGCGGCGCAGGCGAGCGGGTTGCCGCCAAAGGTGCTGCCGATGCCGCCGACGTGGGGTGCGTCTAGGATTTCGGCTCGGCCAGTCACCGCCCCCAGCGGTAGGCCGGCCGCAATCGACTTGGCCGTCACCACCAGGTCCGGCTCAATGCCGCTGTGCTCAAACGAGAACCAGCGCCCCGTGCGGCCAAACCCACTCTGCACCTCGTCGGCAATGAGCACGATGCCATGCTGCGTACAGAGCTCGCGCAGCTTTCGCAAATACTCAAACGAAGCAGGAATAAAGCCCCCCTCGCCCTGCACCGGCTCGATGATGACCGCAGCCACGGCGGATGGATCGACATGGGCAATCAGCGCCCGCTCCAGGTCGGCAAAGCACTTGAGGCTGCACACGTTCTCTTCGTGACAGTGGGTGCAGCGATAAGGATAGGGGTAGGGGACGCGGTAGATTTCGGGCGCAAAAGGGCCAAAGCCCTTCTTGAAAAGTGCATATTTACTCGTCAACGACATGGTCAGCAACGTGCGGCCATGATAGGCGCCTTCATAGGTGATGACCGCTGGTCGCCCGGTGTAGACGCGCGCCATCTTGATCGCCGTCTCCACCGCCTCGGCGCCGCTGTTGCAGAGATAGCTCTTCTTGGGGCCGCCGATGGGCACCAGTTCGTTCAGGCGTTCGGCTACAGCGATGTATGGCTCGTAGGTGCCGACGATCATGCAGAGGTGGAGCAGTTTTTCTGCTTGTTCTTGTAACGCCTTGACCACCGTGGCAGGTGTATGGCCGACGTTGAGGGTTCCGATGCCGCTGGTGAAGTCGAGAAAGGTGTTGCCGTCCACATCGGTGACGGTGGCGCCGTGGGCGTGGGCAGCCACCACCGGCGTCGAACGATAGAGACTGCGTGCGACCGCGGCGTCACGCCGCGCCAGGATCGCCTGGTTTTGCGGGCCGGGCAAGGGCGTACGAAGTACAATGGCGGCCATGCAGGTGCTCCTTTTGATTAAGGGGCGGGCGGCCATGCAGGTGCTCCTTTTGATTAAGGGGCGGGACTTGGATTTGAACGGATAAGGCGCCGGCGCTGACCAAAGAGGATCACCAGCACAACTACCACGAGCGCTACTGCAACCAACGGGAAAAAGATTGCAATAAACGAGGTGACAAACGAGCCGATCATTTCGGCCGTAGAGACAAGAAAATTTCCAAACCCGCCGGTAACAGCCGTCGACATCGCACGCAATGCAGTCGTGGCTCCCTGCACAAGCCCGGCAGTGCCACCCCCGGCGATGACCGCCAGTGTCCACTGCAACCACGGATCGATCCCATAGATGACTGAAGCGGTGATCACCGTGCCAGCGACCACCGCCGCCGGAACGGCAAGGCTGTCCAGCGCATTGTCCACCCATGGAATAAAGTAAGCCAAAATTTCAATCACAGTCGCCACGGCAAAGGTCAACAGCGCCGGGTAACTCCCCATCCACTCGAAGCCTGGGGCCAGCGCCAGCAACCCACCCCGCGCCGCCGCACTCACCACCAACAACGGCACAAAGATCCGAAAGCCACAGGCTGCACTCAACCCAATCCCCAAAGCGAGACTGAAGATCAATTCCATCAGCCGCTCCTTTCTACCTCGTCACCATTCACTCGTCACTCACCACCCGCCTATTCCTCTCGCCACGACGGCGCGGGGTCATAGCCCTGTTCCAACAGCCAATCCAACTGAGGACCACGCCAGCGGACCTGGCGCAAGTTGACGCGGCCCTGGGCATCAAAGCTGATACCCTCCTCTTCGAGCAACTGGCGTTGGCGCGCATTGCCCGCGCTGTCGGCGCGTAGGCTGATCTTGCCTTGGGCGTTGATCACCCGCTGCCAGGGGACGTCGCTGCCGGGCGGCAACGCGGCCATGGCATAGCCCACCATCCGCGCCGTGCAATTGCCCACAATCGACGCCACCTGCCCATAGGTTGCCACCCTGCCGGGCGGAATCAGGCGGACTACTTCATAGATACGTTCATAGGTGGGGATCGGTTGCAACGGTTCGCCTGTCATCGTGACCGCTCCTCGTCTCAAACGGTGCGATGCACCTGCAAGGTGCGTTGCACCTCAGGATCGTCCAGAGACTCAGGTGCATCGCACGCTGGGCGTGCAACGCACCTACAGTTGCGCCAGGCGGGTGGTAAGTGCCTCCCACCACGCCTCCGGTGCCTGCACACCGAGCAAGTGGGTGGCGCCGGGATGATCGTGGGCGCCTATCCCTTTTTCTACGATTTGCGTGTGCTTATCACTGAGCAGCAATTGGGCCACGAGCGGCTCCAGACAGCGTCGGGTTCGCACAATGTAGACCTGGGTGATCTCCACCGCAGGATGGTCGAGCAAAAAATCGACGTTCCAGAAACAACGCTTCCCCGCCGGTGGCGTAAGACCCGGACACCCCAGCCCCACCGCCGCAAACGCCGGCACCATCTGCTCCCGGATTAGATGAGGGGAGAGTCCACCACTCCGGGTAGCATGGCGCAATAGCCGCGGCGCCAACGACGTTGCACCTCGTTCCGCCAGAGCCGAGCCGACATAGACGTAATCCCCGGCGTGAAAGGTAAGCAACCGGCCGCCCTCAAAACGTCCAAGCGCAAGACTGAACGTTTCTTTCACGGCCATGCGCAACACATAAACCCCACTCTGATCTTGGTCACCCAGGAAGACCAGATTGTCCATGTCCGCGATCCAAGCACAACGGCGCCGCGCCGGCTAAACCCGTAAGGGTGGGCCAACCAACTCCATCCCATGGGCGCGCCACAATTCCGGGTCTTGGGGCGGCATGGCATTAGCCTTTGTGACGGTGCGAAAGAACGCCTCCATCTTACCGGCGGGTGAAAACACGATCAAGATCCGGCCCACACCGTCACCGACAAAGGCCCAGACATGAGGCACTCTACGCGGCGCCAGCAATGAATCACCCGGACTGAGAGTCACCCGTTCGTCGCCCACCTCGATGATGAACTCGCCTTCAACTGCATAGAACCACTCGTCTTGTTCATAGTGCAGGTGTCGCGCTGGACCTCCTTTAGCGTGGAAGGTGTTTTCAAGCACGAAAATCCCACCGTCCTCCGCTGTCGACGCCTTGAAGGCGATGGTGCTGACACCCAACCCGCGCTGCTCGCCGTATTGATCAGCACCCGCGGCAACGCGCAATCCGTGGGCAGGCATACCCCTAGCCGGGGGCAGCGACGATTCCATGATAACAGGCTCCTTTCGTAGTCTGGCGCGAGTCCAACCGAGCTGACCCAACTGCACTTTTGGCAAAATGGCCGAGGGGCTAACTTTCGGTGATCTCAACTTTGACTATCTTGTCGCCCTGTTTGATGGCATCCACCACATCCTGGCCGCTGGTCACTTTGCCAAAGACGGTGTGCTTGCCATCCAGGTGGGGCTGGGGCGAGTGGGTGATAAAGAACTGGCTGCCGTTGGTATTGGGGCCGGCGTTGGCCATCGAGATCACGCCGGTCTCGTGACGTAGCGGGTTGCCGCGCGTCTCGTCTTCAAAGCGATAGCCGGGGCCGCCGCGCCCGGTGCCGGTGGGGTCGCCCCCCTGGATCATAAAATTGTTGATCACCCGGTGAAAGCTTACGCCGTCATAGAACCCCTGGCGGGCGAGAAAGACAAAGTTGTTGACCGTCTTGGGCGCGTGCTGCGGCGCCAGTTCGAGTTCAATTGTGCCGCGGGTGGTTTCGATCTGGGCCGTGTAGTTTTTCTTGGGGTCGATCTGCATGGTTGGGGGGGTGTTCCATTGTTGTGTTGTCATTTGAATTCCCTTTAGTGAATCAATTTTCTGTCACCTGTGTCGAGCACCCATCGACTGCTATCATTCAAGTCGCAGTACCCGCGGAGGTCGCACGCCTACGTGCGACCTTGCGCATCCGCATACAAATCGGTCGCCCGTGGCGGAGCTCTCTAGGTGCAAGCTCCTCATTGCAATTGAGTAGTTTAACAGAGACAGAGCCGGCAGCCAATTGTGGAGGGTAGGGCAAGATGCCATCTTGCCCTACGGGCCCGGCGTCTGACCATCGAGAAAGGTCTTGAGCGCCGTAAAGGCCAACGCCGGCTGGTTGGGGTCGCGCTCGGGGTTGCGACCGGTGTTGTAGGTAAGGATCAGCTCGCGCCGGGCGCGTGTCACGCCGACATAGAGCAGCCGCAGCCGTTCGGCGGCCACCGCCTTGCGCGCCGGGTCCGTCGCCTGGCCGAGTAGATAGTCGTCCAGCGCGCCCATATGGAGCTGGCGCAGTTGCTCTTCGGCCTCGGCCAGCAGATTCATACTGTCGCGCACATACCAGCGCTCACCCCGGTACTTGTCGGCTCCGCTGCCGCTAGGAAAGCCAAAATTGTTGACCGCCAGCAGACAGACCCGATCCCACTCCAACCCTTTGGCGGCGTGCATGGTGGCTACCGTTACCTGGCCAGGTTTGGGGGTGTAGCCCTGCCCATCTTCGTTGAAGCCGAGCAGACGGCGACGGTTCTGAGCGATGTTCTCCAGTTCGCCGGCCAGTTCGGGCAGCCGCCAGGTGGGGTTTTCGGCCGCAAGTTTGGCAAGGAGGACGGCCAGCCGGTGGGTGAGCGCCAGGTCGGCCGGTTCGTCAAAAAGGTCATTGCCCAGCGTCAGCAACAGTTCATCCACCGGCAGCACCATGGCCGCGGTCCACCGCCGCAGATCACCCCGGAAACGCTCAGCCACCTCGCGGAAGCCTTCCACCTCATCCATCCAGGCCAGCGAATTCAACCAGTCGGCCTGGCTGGGGAAGAGAAACGCCTCGGGCTCGCGGATACGCCGCAGCGCCGCGCCAAAGGTCACCACCGGTTCGGGGAGTTGGGAATGTGGAATTACACCGTTCGGCGATTCTGCATTCCCGACTCGGAACTCCGCATTCCGCCGCGGCCACCAGACATCGAGCCAGACCCGTTCCAGGTGGGTGGCGACATGGGGCTGGGCGATGTAGCTGAGCACCAGCGCCAGCGTCTGGGCCGCGGCGCGGATGGCGCTGTTCGAGCGGAGCAGGCTGTCGTCAAAGGGCAGTTGGGCCCGTTGCAGCGCTTCGGTGAGGCTAAAGCCGCGGCTGTTTTCGGGTACCAGCACGGCCACCGTCTTGTCCGGGTTTTGGGGCAGCCAGCGTTTCAGGCTGGCGATGATGACCTCGATCTCCGCTTCGGGGGTGAGGGGGCGGTCGAAGACAAAGATAGCTGGGTTGCCTGGCTCTGGATTGGGTTGCGGGTCGCCGGGAGGCGTGGGCTCGACATAGGGGAGAGTGAGCACCAGTTCTCGTTGCAAGACTGGGTGCCGTTGCGACCAGTCGATCAGATGGTTAGCCGCGGTGATGATCGGAAGCGCGCTGCGGCCCGAATTGGGCAGGCTGCGCGCCTGGTCGGGATGCTCGGCCATAAACCGTCGTAAATACTGCGTGTCGGCGCTGGTAAAGGTGGTGTTGATGGCCTGGTTGGGGTCGCCCACGCGCACCCAGTTGCGGTGTACGGCGGTCAAACGGCGCAGCATCTCCTCTTGTAGATAGCTGGAGTCCTGCGCCTCGTCTTCGAGGATGTAGGGCCAGCGTGTTTGCAGGCGCTGCGAGTAAGCCGGGTCGGCGTCCAACGCCTGCAGCGCCAGGACGATCAGGTCGTCGAAATCGACCGCGCCACGGATAAAGAGGCTGCGCTGGTAGTCGGCGTAGATGCGCAGACCAAACTCCAAGAGCGGCCACGTGCCTGCCTGTTGGCGCAGTTGCGCCGCCAGCCGGTGCGGCTCCATCCGCCGCTCCTTGCCCAGGCGGATGACGCTGTTGGCGATATCGACAGCATCTTGCAGCAGGTAGCGTTCGATGCTGCGTATGTTCTGCAAATATTGGGGCTGGATAAAGGGGGCCAGCGCTTCGGGGTGGGTGCGCAAATAGCTCAACACGGCGTCGCGCTTGACGTCGTTGGCCGTGCGTTCGTCGATGATGTCAAAGCTCTCGCTCAGCCCCACCAACCCTGGCCGCTCGCGCACAATGTCATGCGCCAGCCCATGCAGCGTCCGCACCCGGTAGCCCACGCCGGGGAGCAGGTCCATCTGGCGGACAAAGTGGGCGATGCGGCTGCGGAAGTTCTCGACTGCGCTATTGGTAAAGGTGACGATCAGCACCTCGCGCTCGTCGCTGACCCCGGCCGGCCGTTCCTCACCCGCCAGCCGCGCCACCAGCCGCGCCGCCAGCAGGCTGAGCGTAAAGGTCTTGCCGCTGCCTGGCACCGCGCTCACCCCCATACAGCCGCCGCTGTAGGCCAGGATCTCCTCCTGGGCAGGGCGGAGTGAGGGAATCGGGAGTGGGGAGTGGGGAGTGGGGAGTGGTGGCGCTGGCGCCATTTTATAAATCCTTGTTCATCAAGAGCCCAAAATCTGGACACCGCTCTGGGTTGCTTCGGCGACCCAGCCTTCGATGCTGCGGCCATCGGGCGCCTGGTAGCGGATGAGCCACCAGGTGAGGTTGTCGGCGGGGGCAGGGCCGGCGACGATCTGGAGTGCGCCCCCCGGCTCCACCTGGCCGATGATGTCGGCAGAGGGTTTGCCCTGGTGGCCCGGCGTCTGGCGGATATTGACCCGGCTGTTGGTGATATTGCGCACGCTGGCGCCCGGTGCAAAGAGGCCCGTTGGGCTCTCGCTTGGCGCTACGCTTGCCACATCCGGCGTGGGCGTCGCGGTGACCGACGGCGGGGTCCAGCCGACGGCGCTGCCCTGGATGTCTTCCAGGTCGATGCGGCTGAGCCCGGTCACCGCAGCCAGCCCGCCACAACTCAGAATGCTGAGTAGCAAAAAACCAGCGGCAAAACCGGGCCAAAAGAGCGTGCGGGCGCGGCTACGCCTCCGGGCCGCCGGTGTGGCAGGAGCAGCCGGTGGCGAGGCCGGCTCTTGAGTCAGGGTCGGTTCCAGGTCAGAATTCATAGCCTCTAATCTGCATAGTCTGTGGATCAAAAATGCCAACCGCAGCCAGGCGCGATTGGCATTCTCGTGGCAACAGGTTGCCGGGCCGGCTGCTCAGTTCGCCAGTTCGCCCAGGACGCGCAAGATGCCCACGGCATTTCCTTGCATGTCCAGACTGTTGTGCTGCAAGATGACGTTCGCCTCGCGTCCGTCTTCTAGCTTGAGCAACATCTTGGTGTCGCGGTGCAGCTCTAACATGGTCTTGCTGGCATTGAGCCGGCGGGTTTTGTAGAGCACACGAAACGGGGCCGCTTTGTGATTGTCGTTCATCGTCACGATATTGACCTCATCAAAGACGGCCACCGGCTCCTGGCGCCCCGCCATATATAGCATCGCCTTCATCGGGCAGTTCTACTCCGTGGTTGTGAAATCGAGACGAATAAGGTTTTTCGCCGCTATTGTACCCTACACTTGACCTTCTTACAAACCACCAGCGATCACAAATGTGTAGCGGCACTTTCCATACCGCTCGTTCTGTCAGATTACGGATCAGCGGTATGGAAACCGCTGCTACTGTGGACACATCGTCGTTTAACCAGCGCATTTGTACGCGCAATTTCTTGTTTTCCGCCTGCTCTACTCTATACTTGGGTTGATAAAGAAAAAAGCCCATCGCTTTGTCGTCTGTGGCCTTTTGTCTCGGCAAGATGGAGAGGAAGCGATCGGGCAAGCAGAAAAGGGCAAACGATGGGGATCGATGCACAGGCGTTCAAGGAAGTTATGGCGCATTGGGCCACGGGTGTAACTGTGGTGACGACGATGTTAGATGGCGCACCGGTGGGGATTACAGCAAACTCATTCACTAGTGTCAGCCTGCAACCTCCGCAGGTTCTGATCTGTGTGAATAAATCGTTGCATACCAACGAGGCGATCCAGCGGAGCGGCTTTTTTGCCGTTAACATCCTGAGCGCTGAGCAGCAGGAGTGGGGTATAATCTTTGCCGGTATGAAGCCGGAGATATTGGACCGCTTCGAGGGGATCGACTGGTCCAGCGCCGAAACGGGCGCTCCGATCCTGCCCGATGTGCTGGGCTGGCTCGACTGCCGGTTGAGCCACGCATACGATGGCGATGACCATACGATCTTTGTGGGCGAAGTGGCGGCCAGCGATGCGCGCCGCGATGGCTCTCCCCTGCTCTACTATAACCGTGGCTGGCGGCGCATGGGTTCAAGCTGGGGTGGAGGCGAGTAGCCGGCATGGAAATGCCCATTGTCCCGAGCGACCAGTTGCGCACGTTCCATCATCTCCTGGCGACAGAGTACGGCGTCACACCAGGCCAGATAGCTGAGTACGCCGGGCGCAATCTGGCGTGGCTGGCCCGAATGTGGTTGGAGGATGATCTGGCCGACCGGCCGGTGGTGGTGCTGGCCGGTCGCGGCCACAATGGCGCTGGCGGGCTGGCCGCGGCGCGCCAGTTGCTCGATTGGAGCGCCTGGGTGCAGATCGTCTTGTCTCACCCCCCGGGAGGCTATCAGGGTGTGGCGGCTGAGCAACTGGCGACGCTGCAAGCGGTGAGCGCCCCGCTGGCCTGGGCCGAGGAAGGCTGGGAGTTACCGCCCGCCGATCTGGTGATCGATGCGCTCATCGGCTGTGGGCTGCACGGTGAGCCGGGTGGTCGTGTGCGCGACCTGATCCAGCTTGCCAACAGCAGTCTGGCGCCCGTGTTGAGCCTCGAGTCGCCCACCGGGCTTGCGCTCGCTACCGGTGAGTTGTGTGATCTGCACGTGCGCGCCGCGGCGACGCTGGCGCTGGGGCTGCCCGGCGCCGCGCTGGTCCAGGAGCCTGGCCGGAGTGCATGTGGCGAACTCTATCTGGCGGATATTGGGGCGCCGCCGGGGCTCTATGCGCAGCTTGGCTTATCGGCACCGCCCTTTGCGCATGGTGCCCCGCTCTCGCTTGAGGTGGTAGATGGCAAGGCGAGGGTGGTTACGCAATAGGTCTGACCATCCAGGTCCACAGGTGGGGAATGTCAAGTCTGCAAACCGCAGGATGTTGTTCTAAACCAAGGCATAGATGACCGCAACCAGTCTTTTGCTCTATTTCCTTGGCTATGCCGCCATCGTAGTCGGCTTCATGGGGTCGATCTTGCCGGTCTTGCCGGGGCCACCGATGATCTGGTTGGGGGCGTTGTTGTGGGCCTGGGGCAATGACTTTGAAAAAATCGGCTGGCCGACTTTGACGCTTTTGGGGATTCTAGCGCTGGTGAGCCTGGGGCTCAATTTTGTCTTTACTACCAGTCTGAGCCGGCGCGCCGGGGTCAGCTGGCGCGCTATCGGCGGGGCGTTGTTGGGCGCCTTTGTCGGCGGCTTGATGTTGACCGCTATCCCGCTGATCGGTACGCTCATCGGCGCGCTGGTTGGGGCGGTGGTTGGCATGTGGGTTGTCGAGTACCTGGTGCGCCAGAATGGCCAGGCGGCGACCAACGCTGTGCGCGCCTATCTGAGCGGCGCCACGCTCTCAGCAGCTACCCAGTTTGTCGTCGCCTGTTTGATGCTTAGCATCTTTGTCTGGCAGGCTTTTTTCTGATCGATGGGAGGGCGCTCCCCCAGCGCGACGATAGACGATGAGCCATTGTCTATCGTCTGTCGCTTCCTGTCTATTGTCCATCGTCAATCACCATCTTGAACGGACGTATGATGCGAGCCATCATCTTTGTCAATGGTACGATCAACGATTATCGCCAGGCAGCGCGCTGGCTGCGCGCTGAAGATTATCTGATCGGCGCCGATGGCGGTACGCGCCACTGTCTCGAACTGGGGAAATATCCACACGCCATTGTCGGTGACCTGGACAGTCTGGACCCGGAACTGGTCGAACGGTTGGCCGCTGGCGGTGTCTGGATTGAACGGCACCGGCCCGATAAAGACAAGACTGACCTCGAACTGGCGCTTGAGTTTGCCATTCTTCGGGGCGCGAGCGAAATCTTTCTGTTGGGCGCACTGGGGGGGCGGCTCGACCAGACGATGGGTAACCTGCTGTTGCTGGCGCGCGCTGGCTGGCCGGTTCCTCTCTACGTTGCCGAGGAAAACCAACTGGCGCAGGTGCTGGAAGGAGCGGGGATGCTCGTACTCGCTGCACCTGCGGGCAGCACGGTGAGCGTCGTCGCCTTGAGCGACCAGGTCACTGGGATTACCTACACCGGTCTTCTCTATCCGCTTGACAATTTTACACTCCCCCTGGGCAGCACGCGTGGTATGAGCAATGTGGTCGCCACAGCGCCGGCCACGATCCAGATTTCCGGCGGCCGACTACTGGTGGTACAAACGTTGGAAAGCGGCGAAAACATGTGATCTAAACTGCGGTTGCTTTGAAACCAGCAGTTTCTGCGCCAGAAAAACTGCTGGTTTCAAACAGAGCGAAGGATAAATGTCGGTGTGGTTTTCATACTGCACGTTTCCGTGAAACAAGGACCTGTGGTATGACCGCTAGACCGGCAGGACGCGCTATCGATTGGAGCAGTTCGTATGGACCTCCCAAACAAAAAGACCAAAATTGTCTGTACCCTCGGGCCGGCCACTGAAGAGCCGGCTGTGCTCGAACGGCTGATTCGCAACGGCATGAACGTTGCGCGCATCAACTTTGCCCACGGCGACCTGGAGACCCACGCACGTATGATTGCCAATGTGCGCGTGGCCGCGGCGAATACCGGTCAACGGGTGGCGATCATGGGTGACTTGCCGGGGCCCAAGATGCGTATCGGCGAACTGGCCGAGGAGCCGGTGGAACTGGTGCGCGACGAGCCATTTGTCTTGCAGACCGAGCCGATCTTAGGCGATGCCACGCGCGCCTCGCTGGAGTTCCCCGCCTTGCCGCAGGTGGTGAAACCAGGCGATCACATCTTTATGAATGATGGCTATATTGACCTGCAAGTCGAACGGGTGACGCCGAACGAGGTCCACACCATCATCATGGTGGGCGGTGAATTGCGTTCGCGCAAAGGCGTCAACTTCCCCGGCATCGACCTGGGGATCAGCGCATTTACCAAGCAGGATCACGCCCTGCTGGCCTTTGCTGCCGAACAGCGGCTGGATGCCATCAGCCAGTCCTTTGTCGAGGGGCCGCATGATATCACCGCCGTGCGCGATGCGGCAACTGCGCTAGGCTATCACCCCTTCATCATCGCTAAGCTGGAACGGGCGGTGGCGGTTCAGAACCTGGAAACGATCCTTCAGAGCGTCGATGGCATCATGGTGGCGCGTGGCGACCTGGGGGTGGAGATCCCCATTGAAGAGGTCGCCGTCGTACAAAAACGGATGATCCGCCAGGCCAACCGCTATGGCAAACCGGTCATCACCGCCACCCACATGCTCGAATCGATGATCGACAACCGCCGCCCCACGCGCGCCGAAGCGACCGATGTCGCCAATGCCATTCTCGACGGCACCGATTGTGTCATGCTGTCGGGCGAAACTGCCATCGGCCAATTCCCCGACGAGGCAGTGGCCGTCATGGCGCGGATCGCGCGAACAACCGAAGCGAGCCGTGCGGGTGACAGTGCGCTGGAAAGGTTTTTGACCGAGGAGGGCACGCATCGCGACTTGAGCCTGGAAGACCGCACGGCCTTGAGCGTCTATCATACGGCGCGGGAGTTGGACCCAACGATTATCTTCACGCCTACGGAAAGCGGCGCAACCTCGCGCCGGCTGGCCCGCTTCAAGCTGCCAACCTGGATCGTGGCGCTCAGCCGGCATGAAGATACCTGCCAGCGGCTGCAATTTTCCTACGGCGTACATCCGGTGCATATGCCAGGCCGTCACGGACCGTGGGAGAACGACGCCCGGCAATGGTGTGCGGAACAGGGCATCCAAGGTGGAATCGTCTTGCTAACCGAGGGAACCAGCCTGATCCGCCCCGGCGGCGCCACCCGGATTTCGATCCTCTATCTGTAGAGGCGAGGATCATTAACAATTGTCAATTGAGAATTGACAATTGTTAATGATCGATTTTTGTGCAGAGAGGTATGTTCAATGCAGGGTTTGTGGCATCGACTGAGGGGTGTGACCGGCAGGATGGCAGCGCGGGACACGATCACCGTTGTCTCTGGCCTCCCTCGTTCGGGCACGTCGCTCATGATGAAGATGTTGGCTGCCGGCGGGCTGCCGTTGTTGACCGATCAAAACCGGCCAGCGGATGAGGACAACCCGCACGGCTACTATGAGTTTGCCCGCGTCAAACAGTTGGAGCGGGGCGATGTAGGATGGTTGGCGACGGCGAAGGGCAAGGCCGTCAAGGTGATCTCGGCGCTCTTGCCCCATCTGCCGCCTGTCTATTCGTACCAGGTCATCTTTATGGAGCGTGACATGGGCGAGGTCCTGGCGTCACAGCGCAAGATGCTCGCCCGGCTGCAACCCGATGAGGTTGACGCTGCGCCCGATGAAGAGATAGCTGCGGTATTGGCGCAACACCTGGATACGACCCGCACCTGGCTCGACCGGCAAACAAACGTTACGGCGCTCTATGTCTTGTATCACGAACTGGTGCAGGACAGTCACGCCCAGGTGGCGCGCATTGGCCGCTTTCTGGAAACGCCGTTGGATGTGCAAGCGATGGTGGCGGCTATCGACCCGGCGCTCTATCGCAACCGCACGCCGGGCTCCACGAGCTAAGGCTTCATTCAACTGGCGGTCTCAGGCTGCTCGATGCCAGGGTCGTCGGGCGACGCCGGTGTTGTCGCCCGGTTGCGATGGCGCAAGAAGAGGATCGCAGCAGAAGCAATGATCGCTAGCGCCGAAAGCACATGCACCACATTGAAGGGTGTGCCGGGAAAAAACCACGAGTCCGTGCGGATAAATTCGATAAAGAAGCGCCCCAGCGGGTACCAGATGAAATAGAGCAGCGCCAGGTCGCCAGGCAGCAGACGCTCCTCAAAACGCCGTGAGATCCAGAAGATCAGCCCAAAGCCCAGAAAATTCCAGAGCGACTCGTACAAAAAGAGTGGATGGAAGCGGGTGCTCTCTGGAAAACGCACCAGGTCGTGAAAAGGCGCAATGCGATGTTCGGGGTCGATGCGTAAACCCCAGGGCAGGGTAGTCGGCGGGCCGTACAATTCCTGGTTGATGAAGTTGGCCCAACGCCCCACGGCCTGTCCCAACGGCATCCCCAACGCGATGGCGTCCAGATAAACGAGCAGTGGCAATTTGCGGATTCGGGTGTAGAGCAGGATGGCAAGCGCGCCAAAGATAAACGCTCCGTAGATGTGGATCCCCCCGGTCCAGATTTGCAGGATCAGCCACGGGTTTTCCAGATAACGCCCAAACCCTTCCGGCCCACGCGGGGATTGGATAAAGACATAGTAGAGCCGGGCGCCGATAAAGCCAGGGATCATGACCCAGATGAGCATGTCCCAGACGGTTTCGCCATCATAGCCACGGCGTTGCACATAGCGGCTCGCCATCCACGCAGCCAGCAGGATCCCCGACACCACCAGAATGCCGTACCAGCGCAATGCGAGCGGCCCAATTTCCACGATCACAGGATCAACCGGCGGATACATATGTGCTCCCTTCAGGAGAACTTTGTCAGAAAAGCGGGCTGAGAAGATCCCGCTGCTTATTCCAAATATCCCAACGCCCGCAGCCGGCGCCGTAGCTGTGGGTCATCCTGGTTGGCAACGCGGCCAGCGACAACCTGCGAGGCGTCGGCCTGACGCTGGAAGGCGCGTAGCCGCTCCTGCAATTCCTGTACAATGGCCGGCTGGCTTTCACGCAAGTTTTGCGTTTCGCCAGGGTCGACTGTGACATCGTAGAGTTCGACCAGGTCGGCGCCCGTTTCGATGAGCTTGTAAGGTTTGCGCCACACGGCGCGCCGGGGCTGGTCGCAGCGGCGGTCGCGCACCAGCTCTGGCTTGTGTTTGGTCATCAAGTTGAGCACGTTTTGCGGGGTCACCACCTCGGCAAAGACAACGCCACGGTCGGGGTCGTTGTCGGGGCTGTGGGCCAGGGTGTAAGTCTGCTCGCTCTTCTCGGCCAGCCCGGCGCCGGTCAGCACCGTTTGAAACAGGCGCCGCAGCGAGACAAAGTCATCCCGTTCGGCGCCGCGGGCAAAGTCGCCCGCCGGGTCACGGATGATCAGCGGGACATGCAGCAGCACGTCATAGGCTGAAACACTGTGACCCAGGAAATGATGTTCGCCCAGGTGGTCGCCATGATCCGCACAGATGATGACGAGGGTACGGTCGAGCGCCCCGCTGCTGCGCAATTTGTCGAAAAAGAGACCTAGCTGGTCGTCCTGCGTCGCCACTTCGGCGTTATAACAGCCGCTGAGGAGCGCCTGCTGCTCTTCACCCATCACATTGGCAAGCGGCGCAAACCAGCCAAAGACATCGGTGTTGAACCGGCGGATAAAGCGCCGCGCATCCTTGTTGTGGAGCATCTGCGGTGCAAAACGCTCCAGGTGGCGCCGTGGTGGGTGAAAGGGCATGTGGGTGCCCATCAGGTTGACAAAGGAGAAGACCGGCTGGTCGCGGCGGACGCCTTTACGCTCGATGAAGAGCTTCGCCGCATCATTGAGCGAACGCCCAGTGTTCCCCTTAAAGCTGAGCGCCGTCTGCCAGACCGGCAACATGAGCGGCGTCATGGCAAACTCCAGAAGCGCATCCGAGCGGGCAAACGAGTCTTGCATCCGCCGCAGCACACCGGCCAGCATCCGCTTAAACACTTGACGATAGCGCCCAAAGAGCGTGATGGGCCGGCCGGCCTGGTTGGGTCGCGAAGTGAGCAGACCGCTATAGTTGAGAAAGCTATAGAAGCCCCGGCGCAGCCCGTTGTTGACCACCCCCACCAGTGGATTGTTGCAGAAAGCCGCGGTAAAGTAGCCGCCCGCTTGCAGCCGTTCGGCCAGTGGGGTCAATTCCGCCGGCAGCACGGAGAACGACTGCTGTGTCCGGTGAAATGAAGGATAGAGGCCGGTGAACATGGACGAATGCGAGGGCACCGTCCACTGGGCCGTGGCGTAGGCATGGCGGAAAAGCGTGGCGTCGGCGGCCAGCGCATCCAGATGGGGGGAGGTCTCATGTGGGTAGCCGTAACAGGAGAGACGGTCAGCGCGCTGGGTATCCAGCACGAGAAAGAGAATATCAGGGCGGGTGGGCAACGGTAGGCTCCTTCCCCTCCGTAGATGGCACGAAGTTTGTAAAATGGCTCAAATTTCAAAATTGCACGCGCCTGGTGAATTGACCCATCGAGCGCACAGCCTTCGAGTATAGCGCGCATAAGTTGTGGTGACAAATCCTCAGACGATTGGGGAGGCATCCGGCGGGCTTGCGGCCGGCACATGGCGGTAGCGCCCAATCACGCGCCACGGCGGCTCGACGGGCTGCAACTTTGCCATCATCGCCGCTGGCGAAATCCGCCGCACCTGCGTGCGGCGCTGCTTCAGTACAGCCGGCAGACGGCGTAGAGCCTCCAAACGGCCGGCCAGCGCGCTGCCCAACCGGCGCTCGCGTGCGGCATACGCCAGCGACAGCAGTTCATAGAGCAGGATGAGCGGCAGATACCACAAGATATGCGGGAATGGGTACTGCCTGGCGATCAGCCAGATCTTGTTGCGGCCCAGCAGGCGGCTCTTGAAGTGGGGAATGCGGTTGCCCGTGGCCGAGTGGTGATGCCAGACCACTGCGTCCGGCGCGTAGACGCACCGCCAGCCGGCCCACTGCGCTCGCCAGGCCAGGTCTACATCTTCGAGATAGGCAAAAAACGCCTCATCGAACAAGCCGATCTCATCGAGCACCACACGGCGGTAGAGCGCTGCGCCCCCGCTGGCGCCGAAGACTTCCACCAGGGCGCCAGGTGAAGCCGGATGGTCGGGCCGGCCGCCTTCTCTGCCCCAGGCGATGCCGGCGCGGTCGATGGCGATGCCGGTCGAGTCGATGATGCCAGGGCTGCTCGCCAACAACATCTTGGCCGCCACCATGCCGATAGCCGGGTCGGTTTTGGCGGCGGCCACCAATGCGCGCAGCCAATGGGGTTCAACCACCGTGTCGTTGTTGAGCAGAACGATGTACTCAGCCTGCGTGGCGCGGATCGCCTGGTTGTTGGCCGCAGCAAAGCCCTGGTTGGTGGAATTTTCGACCAACCGCACCTGGGGATAGTGCTCGCGCAGCCACCTCTGTGAGCCGTCGGTGGAGCCGTTGTCGACAACGATCACCTCAAATTGCTCATAAGTCTGAGCAAACAGCGAAGGCAGACAGGCGGCCAGGTGGTCGCGGCCATTCCAGTTGAGGATGATAACCGCAACGGCGGACGGGGCTGATCCCATCTGTGTGGTCTCAGAATCGTTCGGCATGGCAGTGGGTTCGGTGGGTGCGTTGCACCTGAGTTCCTGCTCGTGCTGAGGTGCAACGCACCTTACTCAGTCAGCGCCCGGCAGAGCGCGCCCCATTCAGTCAGCGAGAGCGTTTCGGCGCGGCGGGTGGGGTCGATGTCCGCCTGAATGAGCGCCTCACGGACGACGGATTTGGACAGGCGTAACCCGGCGCTCAACGTGTTGAGCAACTGTTTGCGCTTCTGGCTAAAACCGGCGCGCACGACACGAAAGAATGCGGCGGGTGTCACATCGGCCACAGCCGGTTGTGGCCGAACGTCCAGTCGGAGCACAGCGCTATCCACCTTGGGTTGCGGGCGGAAGGCGCCGGCCGGGACGCGATCCACAATGCGCGGTTCGGCGTAGAACTGCACACTCACGGCCAGCAGCGACATCTCACCCGGCCCGGCGCAGATGCGCTCAGCCACCTCTCTTTGCACCATGACCACCGCCAGCGTAGGCCGCACCCTTGCCTCCAAAATATGGCGGAGCACTGCACTGGTGATGTAGTAGGGCAGGTTGGCAACAACTTTATACGGTTCTGGATGTTGGATGTTGGATTTTGAATCGTCCGGAGAGCTATCGTCTATCGTCCACTGTCCATCGTCGATCAGCCGCACCGGGTCGAGTTCTAAAATGTCGCCGTGGATGATGGTGACGTGGGGCTGGCCGGCGAATTGCTGGCGCAGGGGTTCGATGAGACGGTCGTCGAGTTCGACGGCGATGACGCGACCGGCCTGTTGGGCGAGGCGAGTGGTCAGCACCCCGCGGCCGGGGCCGATTTCGAGCACGGTGTCGGCGGGGGTCAGGTCGGCGGCGGCGATGATGCGGTCGCGGTGGGTCTCGTCGACCAGGAAGTTCTGGGCCAGCGACTTTTTAGGACGTGGCGCCTGGCGCAATTCCGAATCCTCGACGCCATTCATTCCTTTGCCTCCGCGGTCAGACCCACTACTCGATTGGCAAGCTCTGGATAGATCTGGCGGAAATGCTTGGGGTTTAGTGTTACTAACTGGTCAGCGCCGGATTTGATTGCGGCATAGAAGATCAGCGCATCAAAGATGATGCCACCATTCAGGGTCTGGTTTGCAAGCTGTTGGATGATAGTCAGATAATCATCGCCCGATAGTGGAACAATTTCAAAGAGGCTGATAACGTTTGTTTCGATCATCAGTTGTGCTTTTGCCGCTGGTAAGACACCAGAAGCAAATGGAATACGCGTCAGTTTTGAGTACAGTTCAGCCAACGTATGAGCACTGATCAGGCCAGTATGGCGGCCATCTTTCACGCTATACAGCCACTGGTAAGCAAGCGGATGTGCAGGATGGGCTTCCACTAGCGCCGCGATCAGGGTCGATGTATCAAACAAGAGCCTCACGCTATCTGCTCCAGGTTGTGAAGCGGAGCTTCTCGATCTTGAAGCAAGCTGTCCCAGTCGAAATCGATAGGTACCTCGTCTCTTATGATTAAGAGGCCATCTTTGTCGATCAGTTGAGGTTGTACCGGTGTATGTTTGTTGAAGAGCTGAGCCACTTGTACACGCGCAAGCCGCAGTGCAATTGTGCCATTATGACGCGTTTCAACGACTAACGCGACCCCTGGCTCAAGTCTTTCTTGTAACTCTTTAGGAAGAGCAACCTGTCCATCTTGATCGATCTGTAGCTCTACTCGTTCGATTATCTCAAGCATGAAGTACTCCTCGTCTTGTCGCCCCCTCCATGATGAGTGTCCGCTTTATCATGGATTTCTCTTTACGTGTGATTGTACACCATCCATCGACCACACGCCGAATCGGTTTACAAATAACGGAAATCACATTCACCTATGGGCCGAATACCGAATCTGTATTCGGCATCTTCTCTTGAGCCCCCCATTTGTCTGGGAAAAACTTCCCGCCGCAAATAAGGGCCAGCCCTCATGACAGTAGGGGCGGTCTCCGGGTAAAGTATACCCGGAGCGAAATGGGAATTGCCGACTGATTAAGAGTGAGGTGACCAATAACGGCCATAAAAATGGAACAAAGCCATGTCGGCTGGGGTCTCTGGCTGAAGTGGGTGGTGGCCAGTTCGATTGGCTGGACAGCCAGCTTTATTCTGAGTATCTCCGCTATTGGCGCGGTGGTGCAGGCGTTGTGGGGCGATCCCGACACCGTTCTTGCTGAAGGTACGTTGGCCTTCCACACGGCGCTGACTCTGCTTTTCACCCTCAGCGGCCTCGGCTACGGCGTCGCCCAATGGCTGGTGCTGCGTCGTATCATAGCGGGCAGCAAATGGTGGCCTTTTGCCACGGGGGTGGGCTTCATGTTGGCAGCGGCGCTATTCGGTGTTATCGCCCTGGCCGGTGTAAAAGAGGTCATGGTGAACGAGGTGATTCATAATGTTGCGGCCGGTGCGGGAGCCGGCATTGCCCAATCGCTGATCCTGCGCAGGCAGGTGCGCGTAGCCGGCTGGTGGGTGTTGGTCAATGTTATCGGCTTTCTGCTGGCGGGTGCGGTCGTCAACCGTCTGGTGGTCGCTGCCGGCGGCAATGAGGCCATTGGTGGCATCCTGGGGGTGACGGCCATGTCCATGTTCACTGGGGCAGCCCTGGTGTGGCTGCTCCAGCAACCTACGAGAGAGCGCACATGAGGCACGTTGGCTGTTTGCGTGACAGCGTCTGATATTGGCTTGTAGGAGGCTGGAATATGACAACGCTTACTCGAGAAGAGAGACAGGTAGGATGGAGCTTTGGGGTCTCATGGGTGTTGGCAGGCATTGC
>QEUW01000709.1 GCA_003577005.1 Chloroflexota bacterium
TCAACCGTGAGTGTCCGCGCATCCCACAAATAGAGCGTTGCGTCCCCAGCACCGACAGCCAGCAACGTGCCGTCCCGGTTGAACGCCAAGACCTGAACCAGGTTCGATTCAGGCGATAGCAGCTGCTGTGCTGTACCGCGCTGGACATCCCACAGCCGCACGGTTCGATCAAAGCTGCCCGACGCCAGGATGCCGCTGGGGTGAAAGGCCACGGCCCACACCCACTCTGTATGTCCCTGCAACTGCCGGTATTCCCCGGTTGCAACCTGCCAAAGGGTAACGGTTGAATTGTGGCTGCCTGCGGCAATGAAGCAACCATCCGCACTTATGGCCACCGCTTTGATGCGCTTGTCGCCGGCAATGGTAAACTGGCGCAGGGGTTGACCCGTCTGCGCATCCCAGATTTGGACAACGCCATCATAGCCGCCGGTGATCAGCTGCCGGCCATCGCCACGAAACGCGACCGCACGGACCTCCCCCGCCGTGCGCAGGATGAGGGGTGCAGCGCACTGGTCGGTGGCGGCAGGCTGGCTGGGGAGAGGCCACACCCATACGGTATGATCGGTGCTGCCCAAGGCGAGGAGGGCGTCCACACCGTCTGGCCGGCTGGCGAAGGCCAGACTTAAACCCATGCCGTTCTCACAACCTAACGTCTGGAGGTGTTGGCCCGTCAGGGCATCCCAGAGATGCACTTTCTCGGTTGGGCCGGCGCTGGCCAGGAGGGGAAGGTCGGGATGGAAGGCCACGGCATTCGCCCAGTTCCGATAGCCATAGAACAGGTGGCTGGGACGGGGCTCTGCATCAAGTTCCCACAAGTACACCGTGCTGGTATCGGTTTCACTGGTAGCAAGCATCGTGCCAGTGGGATGGACAGCGAGGGCATTGACCTCACGGCTATGGCCAGCCAGCAGGTGCAATCGCTGTCCGGTCGCTACATCCCACACGTAGATCAGCTCTTCGTGGCCGGCGCTGAAGAGATAGCGGCCATCTGGGCTAAACGCTGTCACATAGATAGCCCCCTTATGACCCGTCAGAACGCGTGGGGCGGGGTTGTGCGGTCCGGCCAGGGCGGATAGATCCCACAAACAAATGGTTTGGTCATACCCGGCTGTCGCCAGGATAGCGCCATCCGGGCTAAAACAAAGGGGGACGGTAGAGGCGCTATGTCCGTCCAACACAGCCCGCTCCGCCCCGCTCTGGACATCCCACAAGCGCACCGTCTGATCGGTGCCGGCGCTGGCCAATAGAGCGCCATCTGGGCTGAAGGCCAGTCCCATGATCCAACCTGTGTGGTTCGCCAGAAGATGCACCGTGCGCCCGCTGCGCACATCCCACACGCGCACCGTCTGATCGTGACCGCCGGACGCTAGGAGCCGGCCATTGGGGTGAAAGGCCACGGCCCGCACCCAATCGGTGTGACCGGTCAAAGTGCGCCGGCATTGGTGCGTATGGGCATCCCACAAGCGTACCGTGCAATCTTTGCTGCCACTGGCCAGCACCTGACCATCCGGGCTAAACACAAGTGTCCAGATGCGGGTGTCATGTGCTTTGATGACCGCATCCAGTTGACGATGGGCAGGCCGCCAAAGGTGAATTTCACCGTTCGTCATGCCACCGGCCAGCAGATGACCGGTGGGCGCAAACGCCAATGTGTGACAGCCGACAAAATCCTGGGCAAAGAGAGAATTGCGCAGATCCGATTGAACAAGGTTCAGCCCTGGTAGATCTGCTCTTTGCAAATCGGCCTGCCAGACGGCAAGCTGCGAGAAGTCGTAGGGGCAGGGATCAATGCCCAAATGTAGCAATAAGTTGAGGAGATTGCCGCCGGCATACATAGCCCGTCGATCCGCCATTGTGCGCAAGGAAGTCAGCAAGGCTTTGAAGCGCTCCGCCAGTTCGGTGGGGCTAAAACCCGCACGTAAGCGTTCACCGATCGGCTGTAGAATGAGACGCGTTTGAGCCTGCCGGACATACGTCTTGGCCTGGGCCAGGAGCAGCGCATGGCTTTTCAGGAGGAGAGGTTGCCCCTGCTCAACTTCGCGAGAAATCTGTTCGACCAGAAAATGCGTCAGGTATTCGGTGACAACGTTTTGCAGGGCAAAGGCGCCAGCGCTGTCGGCGGAATCATACCGACCAGCGCCGTTCGTCTTTTCCAGCAGCGAGCGGCGGCGTAAGGAGCCAAGCGCTTCCAACAGCAGACGGTGCGGCACAGGCGGCTGAAGATTCTCTGCCAGACGTTGGGCAGAAAGCGGTTGGCGCTCAATCGCCAGCCAGAGCAAGATGTCCCGCTCCAACGGCAACAGGCGGGCAACCTGCTCATCCAGCACATTGCAAATATCACCAAAGATCGGTGCGCCTTCGCTCAGAAAAGTCGCCAGATCACCGTCATAGAGCTCCTGAATGGTCTCGGCAACCAGCATCAGCGCCAGGGGATTGCCCGAGTAGTGGGCAATCAACTGCTCGATTTGCGCCGTTGCGCCGCTGACCCCACAGCTTTTGA
>QEUW01000120.1 GCA_003577005.1 Chloroflexota bacterium
GGCGAAGTGCTCACGCAGAAAGCGGTAATCGAGCCGGGCCTCCTCGGCCAGCCCCCAGGCAATGCGGCACTCGGCCAGGATGGCGGTCTTGTGGGTGTTGACGGTGCTCAGGCTGATGTGCAGCGCCTCCGCCACATCTTGGGGAGTGAGGCCGCGGGCGAAGGCAATCAGGGTGTCCCGCTGGCGCTCGGAGAGGCGGTCATAGACTTGCCGGCATTGGCGCTCGTTGGAAGCGCTAAATGCCCCCATTTGTTCGGCCACCGCCTGGGCCGGGGGTTGGGCCATCACCCGCAAGGCCGGAAAATAGGCACCCCACGGCACCAACGGCACGGGAATCAACTGCACACCGTCGTCCGGCTGCACATGCATGATGGCGCCTTCATTGGCGCGGGCGCGTACTTCGTCCGGGGTGTAGAGATGCCAGAGCCGGTCCTGATGGTCGCACAGCAGCATGGCGGCCGAGGTGACCAACAGGCCGATCAGCCGCCGGCCACCGGCAATGCAAAGAATGAACCGCTTGCCAGGTAGCTTCCGCCTCAGCTGCATTGCGGATGGCGGGCAACGCAGTACCGCCCTGCTGCAAGGGGATACAGTGCAGCGGGCACGGCCGCCCGGCGTAGCACTGGTGGGCAAAGGCTTGCTGTAGCCGGTCCAGGGAGCGCTGCAGGCGCGGCCCGACAGGCGCCGGGTGAATCACATAGACGGCGTGAATCAGTTCACTTTGGGCGAGCAGGGCATCGAGTGCGAAGGTGACAACTTGCGGCTGACCGCCTAGCGTGGCAACCAGAAAGGTCTGCGGCGCCATGGGGTGTTGGGCCCTTACCTTCTCTTGCATACCGAATCAGGCGCCAGGCTGGCCAAACTCTCTCAGCCACCAAAGGCGAGAAACGATTCGGTACCTGTGGGTTGAATTCAAATCTCTACTATCCTATTTTGACATAAAATGAATCGTTTGTAAACCCCCTTAAAATTTCTTTAAGCTGACGATGAGGAAACAGAACCATGAAACAATTTCCAGCGATTGCCATCGGCGGCCCACCCCATGCTGGGAAGTCAGTCTTGACCTATAGCCTGACCCAAATTTTGCGCACCCAACAAGTGGAACACTATGTGTTGCGAGCCTGTCCCGATGGGGAGGGCGATTGGAGCCAGGAAACACCGCCCGAAACTGTGCGCTTGTTGCGCAACAAGGGACAATTTACCAGCACCTTTGTGGACAATGTCTGCCGGGCTCTGCAACAGCGCCATCTGCCCTTGCTGGTCGATGTGAGGGGCAGGCCGACGCCAGAGCAGGAAATCATCTTCGATTCCTGCACCCATGCCATCCTGCTGGCGCCCGGTGAAGCAGGGCTGAGCCAATGGCGGGCATTGGCGCAACGGCACAAGCTGCCGGTGCTGGCCGAGCTGCAGTCAACCTTGACAGAGAACGAGGCTATCTACGAAGAATATCCGATTTTGCGTGGTAGAATTTCGGGTCTGGAGCGCCAGCAACAGGCAAAAGGGACACTCGTTGAACTGCTAGCCTGGAATATCCGCACGTTGTTTTCTTTCCATCAACAGAACCTACGGGCGGAACATCTGCGTGCAGCCCCCGCTGAAATGACCGTTGAACTGGATCGGCTGGCGCGCACGTTGGGCATTGCCAGCGGCGGTGTCTGGCAACCCGCTGAACTATCCGCTGTCTTGGATTACTTACCTGCCGGCGAGCCGTTCGCCATCTATGGGCGCGGCCCCAACTGGCTGTATGCAGCACTGGCGGCTCATGCCTATCCGGCCGCCTTCCACCAGTTTGATGCCCGCCTGGGCTGGGTGACGCCGCCCCCCCTCTATCTTGCAGCCGATGGCGCTCCTGCACCAGTAAAAATCCAGCTGGCTCAACACACCCACCACACGGTGGTACAGGCTCGCATCCTCGACACCTATCTTGATTACAGCGAGGCGACCTGGCTCTCCACACCGCCCGTTCCGCCCCATCATGGGGTCATCATTCACGGCAAAATACCCCACTGGCTCGTCACCGGGTTTGTCCGTGCGTACTCACAAGCGCCCTGGCTGGCCCTCTACCAGCCCCCCTTGCAGGGTGCTATCGTTGTCGCCTCTCAACTGGCCGCTCATCCTATCGGGAGTGTCATCCCTGACGCACTGCTGTTCGGCTCCTGATCGCGTGTGAATAGGCAACTACTCACTTTCGTTCACAACTGGATACTGGTACATCTTTTCGCACCCGCTGCACTGTCGTTAATGCAGGGCTGGCCCGTCGAATCGCCTTTCCCGCCGGCGCCGTCACTACCTGGCAGGCTGTCCTGACCTTTGCACTTTTTAACGTAACGCAGGAAAACTTTCCCGACCACTAGACGATAACCACCGTATGCGCCGCTTATCAGGACAGCCCCAATGCGATTGGACTTGCCGTGCGACGAATTGTGGGGCTTCGCAGTGCAGCGCAGGAGCAAGGTCGGGGTGTGACTGGCCCTGGACCTCACCCACAAAGGGAGCGCTGTGTAAGTGGACGACCGCAATCAGGGGAATGCCCTAGCCCGCTGCCTATCGTCGATGTGGCATCTCAAAGAATCTAGTGCCACCCGCATCCAGTTCGTTATCTCCAATTCCACCCTCTTCTCTTTAGCAAGTTACGCTCACAACTCTATGCACATTTTTTCATTTCTGCCCTGATAGAAAAAAATCTGCGCGCATAGTACACAGGTACTAGGTTCTGTTGACATTTGTCTAGCAGTGCATGACTCGGCTGGGGTGCGCACATGCGTTGCACCTGCAAGGTGCGATGCATGTGCAAGGTGCAACGCATGTGCAAGGTGCAACGCACTTTTCAAGTGCATCGCACCGCTGTGTAGGCTAAAATGTCAACAGAACCTAGTGCTTTTCGGCACAAATGGCGGTACAGTCGGAATGATGGGTGTTGCGCATGGTGAAAGTGGCGGAAGGGCTAACAATAGACTGGTAGAGGAGGACCCTACACCGGTCTCTCTCTGATGAACACGCCCGCCATCCCTGCAACCCCACTGCCAACTTCTGGGGCGTTGAAGGCCAAAACACACCCACTTTTCAGGAAAACGTAAAATGAGGCTGGCCATCATCGGCAAGACGAGATCAGGCAAAAGCACCGCCCTCCATCGCGTCTTGAGCCACGCCCTGCGCCACCAATGGGCCGGCATCCTGCTGCTCGATGGCAAAGGCTGCGAACTCCACCACTATGCCGCCCTCCCCGGCGTGACCTACTACGGCATGGACCAGATCCCCCAGTGGGCCACCGCCCTCGATGCCCACGTTGCCCACATGGCCACCCGCTATCGTGACCTGGTCAACCGCGGCCTGCGCGAAGCCGACCCCGCCGACCCTCGCTGGCTCATTGTCGCCGAGGAGGTCCAACAAGGCACCCGCGACGACGACCACGGCAAGACCATCCGCAAAGCGCTCATGACCATCAGCGAACAAGGCGCCGCCCTGGGCGACATGCTCATCGTCGTCACCCAACGAGCGACCAATGCCGTGCCGCCCAGCGCCCGCCACAACATCAACGTCTGGCTGCGCATGTTGGGCAACGGCTACTTCCACCTCCAGATCAACGGCCAGCCCACCGTCAGCGGACGCACTGGCTACCTCACGCCCATCGAAGCCCTGGCCACCATCCAGGCCGGCGAGCCGCCCCTACCCATGACCACCGCCCACGTGCCCGACCTGCTCGGCTGCATCGCCGTCCAGACCACCCGCGCCCCCGCCACCCTTTACCTGGGCGAACCGGGCAGCGGCAAGAGCTGGCACCTCGCCCACCACCGTTCCCAACGCCACATCACCCGCCGCATCGGGGTGGATCTCGCCCAGCCGCACCGCCAGGCGCTCACCAGCCTCATCGAAGCTGCCGGCGCCGTCACCCCCTCCCGCACGCCCATCCCCCAACTGGTCGAGATCGCCGCCCTCGCCCTCCAGGCCGAGCCCACCTTGCTCCTGCTCGACAACCTCGACCAGGCCAGCGACGGCATGATCCCCACCGTCGAGCGTCTCATCGAAGCCGCCGCCGAAGTTGCGCTGGCCGCCAGGACGCCCCAGAAGCCCGCAGAGCAGCGCAAACTCGAGCCGCTTATCACGGGTCAAAATCTGCGAATTGAAGCCGCTGAGCCGTCCCCAGGCGCTGGCGCTCGTCCGCCAGCATCTGCCGGACAACGTGGCCGATCCCCAAGCCACCGAGCGCCGCATCCTCGAACTGGGCCAGGGCCACCCCGCCACCCTCGTCGACCTGGCTCGCCGCACCCAGCGCGGCACGCTCGACGAGGTGCGTGAATACCAGTCCACCCAAAATTCACCCATCAACCTGGGCTGGCTCCTGGTCTTCCCCCTCTTCATCCTGCTGCTCATGTGGCGCGCCGATGGCTACTTCCTTGAGACCAGGGCAAACCGGGGGCTAAGCTGCCAGCGGCGGCTCCTCGGCAAAGGTTGTAGCCATGCCTGGATACCAACGACAGAAGGTGTTCCTCAGGTCCTCGTTCAACGCTTGTGTCCGAACCTGTAACAGCAGATGGGCGCCTCGTTGCGTCCAACGCATCTGCTGCTGCTTGACCATTCGCCGACTGATGACTTCGTTCACCGTGGATTCCACAAACGCGGTCGAGATCGGCTCGCCATACTGATAGCGGTCGGCGTAATTGGGAATAAAGGGTTCATTCGTGGTGAGGTAGCGCTCGAATTCGCGCACCGCCTGACACAGCCGGTTGAACTGTGCGCGATCAGGCACGCCATCCGCCTCGGCCACATCCAAATCCATCCCAATCCATTGGATCCGCTGCCGGGCACAGAAGACATTGCCATGCCATAGATACCACTTTACGCTCTCGAGGTCGGTCTCCACATCCTTGAGTACGGGAAGGGTCAAGAACTTCTGGGCCATCTGCTTCATGGTGGTGATCCGCATGGTAACGTGGAACCAGTCCAGGATATGGTCGGCGTGGGGGCTGATCTCCGTCTGCAGATTCCGTACCATGTCACCGCCATCTGATAAAAACGTGATCGGCTGATGCATCTGCAAGCCTTGCGTTTTGAGCGTCTCGTAGAGGCGGCGTTTGGGCTTCTCATCATACTGGTGGACAAAGGCAAAGCGTTTGGTCGCAACCGTTTCTGCCATGCTCTTGCCGACAATGACCTCAAACCAGCCCGCCTTGCGATTGTCCCCCTCCCGAGCATGTACGTAGCCCCCGTCGATGCCAACGGTCAAGGGGGGAGTGGCATCAGGCAATTGATCCCAGATTAGAAAGTTGCCTTCGACAAATGAGACCTGTTCATCGCCCAACTCGGCTTCCAAGGTCTCCGCCACCTGATGTACCTGTCTGCGAATCGTTTTCGAGTTCGCCTGCAGCGGGAGGACTTCCTCGAGCAAATCAACAGTCAAGCCATAGGACACCAGCGACGCCCACTTCGTTTGCAGGTACTTCAGTTCCGGCGCCGTTCGTTCCGACAGCAGGTCCGCCAGCGGGCTGAAACTGTGCGTTTTTTGCGGTTGACAAGAACATGTGTACAGACGAAGGCTGTCGATCTGCAATTTGCCAAAGAGAGAGCGCCAGACGATAGCGTGCTGGCCCTTGCTGCCTCGTCTCTGGCCACAATCAGGACAGGGACGTTGCTGTTCTATGTACGCTGCGGCCTGATGGGCTACCATCGTCTCCTGAACCTTCGCCAGCAGTTCCTTGCCCTCCTGAAGGGTCAGTCCCAGCATTTCCGGCAACAGATCTCCTCTCTGCAAACAGGCAATCTCTTCGACCATCGCCGTTTAGCAACCGTCGTCATGCTCAACAACAAGCTTGATCCGAATTTTCATGATCCTGTCCCTTCTCCCCCTTGTGAAAGAATGTCTGCAAGCGTTGATCCACCGCCCGCCGATCAAATTGCTCGCTGTTGAGCCAATACAGGTAGGTGCGTACCTCATCCCTATAGTCAACACGATTCTGGGCCAGGTTCTCATCTTCCAGGATTTCCAACAGGCGTTCACCGATTGCCCAGAGAGAGTACCTCTGTTTGAGCGCCAGGAATTGCCAGGGACCGCCACATTCTTCGGGCGGTGCCGCGCGCTGGCCGGCAACGCACGCCGGATAACGCCTCTGCGGATCGAGCGGCACCCGAGCTTCAACACGAATCTCGAGCTGCCACTGATCGTAGTAGTCATACACATAGATGAACTTCTCCCGCAGGCTAAACCCAAAACGCTCAAGTCGAACCTGATGCGCATCCTCCCGAAACCCGAAGGCGCCAATTCGCCCGATGCCGTATCGTCTGCCGCGAATCAGGAAGTGATAGAGGTGAAGATCTTCCCAGTCCATCACGATCTGCAGGGTATGGTGCAGGTCAGCAATGGTGCTGTCGCTGCGCACCAGCAACCGCCGCCAGATCAGGGGGCTGACCTTCTGCAGAGAGACGCGTAATTGGAGCAGGTCAACAGGCTTAATCATTTTGCTCATTGGCTTCAGAAATAAAGAGAGGAGACAGACGCAACGACGAGAAGTGCCTTGCGGCAACGGGGCTCTCCCACCTACCCCACGCAGTCGTCTACGACAAGGCGGTGTTCTACAAGGAATAGATGCCGTCAAGCGACTTGTTTACTCCGCAAGTACAGCACCTACCAATATCTGTCCGAGCCATCCATCGCCCGGGCATCGACCTCAATGAAGCAATTGTACATCTCCGCCGTGGACGCCGCTTCTCGAATGAGATCGTAGACCAGTTCGTCCAGTTCCTCATCCGTCTGGTAGGGAATCGAGAGCAGGTAGTCCCATCCTTTGGGGTCAGGTTTCTGCATGGCATACTGCTGGAGCACCAACCGCTCAATCGATTCTCTAGCCTTGGTTTTTCCTCTGACATATTTGTTGTTGCGCTCCACGCGCAGCCACAGTTCTACCTGCATGATCTGCTGCCGCCGCCGTGCCCCGACTGCCACGCCTCGATAGCGCAAATAGTTGTAGAGCGTTCCTTTGGCGATGGAGAGTTGCTGGCAGATTTCTCTAATGCTCAAGACGCCTTCCCGATACAACTATTCAGCGATGATGGCCGTGTGCCGGGCTTTTTGCGAGAGCCCAGTTGGTCGCCCGTCTTTCCGGCCCCGTGCTCGGGCGGCGGCCAAGCCTGCCTTGGTTCGTTCGCCGATGATGTCCCGCTCGAATTCGGCCAGGGCGGCAAAAAGGTGGAAGGTAAGCTTGCCGTGTGGCGTCGTCGTATCGATGTGGTCGTTCAGGCTCTGCAGACCGGCGCCTTTCCCCTGGATCTCGTTGACCAGGTTGACCAAATCCTTGAGCGAACGGGCCAGGCGGTCAAGTTTCCAGACGACCACCACATCGCCTGTGCGCAGCTGCCCCATCATCTTCTGTAGCTGCGGCCGTTCCCGAGTCGCACCGGTTTCGGTTTCCTGGTAGAGGATCTGGCAGCCAACCTGTTCGAGTGCATCAACCTGCAGGGAGAGATCCTGCCCTTTGGTACTGACTCGTGCGTAGCCGATTTTCATTGCCGAAGTCCATGAAAAGGATTGTGAGGGTAGTTTGTTGCACTTTGAATCGTTGGACGGGTTGATTGTACCACTCTTCCGTCAAAACTAGGGGCTGGGGCAGGCAGACGAGAAGTTCAAAAAAACGAGCGTTTGCTTGGACTACTTCAGAGGCGCGGATCGCGATCTATCGGATGTTTTTACCGATAGCAATGTCGCGTACTGATGCAGAATCGGAAATTTTATCAGTGGCTATTTAGCCCCCGCTTTGGGATGGTCTCCTTCTTCAGCAGCGTTTGTGTTATGATACGTAGCAAGGAATAGAGTGGAAAAGTGAGGGATCGACTCCCACCCTGCACTTGGATCATCCAGCGGAAACGGGCTGGCCAATGGCAGACTTAACCGATCTTTATAGAATTGCCCTGTCCCTTCCTGAGACGACCCAAGAAGAGGGACGCATTGCCTTTGCGGTGATGAACAAAGGCAAACCCAAGGGAATTGCCTGGATGTGGCTGGAACGGGTCGATCCGAAAAAGGCGCGCGTCCCCAACCCAGAGGTGATTGCCATCCGCGTGCGCAATACCCTGGAGAAGGAGCTGCTGATTGAGGCCCAGCCTACCAAGTTCTTCACCGAACCCCACTACAACGGTTTCCCGGCCATCCTCGTGCGGCTGGCCGGCGTTGAGGTGGACGAACTTGAGATGCTGCTCACCAATGCCTGGCGTTGCCAGGCGCCGCCTGCGCTGGTGAAACGCTTTGAGCAGCAACGCGAGGCGTAGGTCGCTGCTATATTGACTAGAGCTTACCTGAATCAGGCAAAAGGATGCTATGCTATGCAGATACTTGCCCCCAGTTTGCCCTGGTCGCCCGGCGGAGGAGACGCAGCCAATTCTCGCCCATGATGGCGCCGATCGCCTCGTCATCATAGCCCCAGTCCGCCAAGGCATCGCTCAAGCGGGGCAGGTCGGCAATGGTATCCAACTCGGCTGGTACTGATTCCGCTGCCCCCCACGGGCACGGATGCTTCCTCAGCGGAGACCGTCGCCAGCGTCTCAAATAGGGAGGTGCCTTTGTCAAGGAAATAGCCATGCACGTGGTCAAAGACTTCATCAAGTAGGTTATAGAGTGCCTGGGTAAAATGCTCGGTCTGAATTTGCATAGACAGGGTTCTCCTTTGCTCGTTCAAGCTGTTCGGTCGTGCGCCGCGGCCAGTGCCTCTGCCGCCGTGACCAAGGCGGCGCCTAACAAGAAGATGTCCTTGAGTAGGAAACCGTTGAAGGGGTGGAGGGGCGAGAGCGCGCCGGGCGTCGTGAACAGAAACGAGAGGGTCACCAGGAAGATGCCGGTCGACCCCAGGCTGGCATATCCCGACACCCGCGGCCACCAGCGCCGGGTGGCAATCAGCGCCCCCGCCGCGATCTCGATGACGCCGAACAGGGCAGACGTGCCCATCGTCCCCAAGAGCGGATAGAGCCAGCCCAGAAGTGGGCTGCTTGAGACCAAGGGCTGGATGCCTTCGGCCTCGAAGGCAAAGAACTTGAGGCCCCCGTACATCAAAAGCAAGAAGATCAGGCCATAGCGCAGCACGCCTATTCCAACCGCGCCGATCCGCTGCACCCGTCGCTCCTCTGCCGCAATGGATGCGGACATCATCGTGGTCATCATCGTCCTCCTCTACTGGACTCTGGTATACGTGTTGTCCATCCAATGCCGCCAAACCCCGTCGCTGTCACGCAACTCCCAGACAAAGGTGATCGCGCCGTCCGGGTTGACCTGCACCTTGCCGTCCGCGTCCAGCCCAATCGTGAAGCGGGCAGGGCCGGTAAAGGTCAGCTTGCCGTCAGAAACCATGCCTTGATAGCGGTTGCCCTTGTCTGTATACGGGCCGTTGTTGCTGAAGAAAATAATATGGAACTTGTCGGCCTCCGCATCATAGCCCCAGTAGTTAACCCCCGTTTGTGGCGCGCTGTCACCGAAAATGGTCTGGTAGGTCTGTACCAGAAAGTAACCGCCGTCCAGCCAGTCGAAGGTTTCACTGCTCGTGACCGGACCGGCAGGCCCGGCGAGACTCTCCTCCGTCCAGCCCGTTACTTGCCAGGTGCCGAGCAAGGGCTCTAGCCGCCGCAGTTCAGGATCGGGCGCCGGGGGTTGATACGCTACTTGATTGGTTGGATTGTGCTCCGCCATGAGGATTCCTCCTGAAATTGAACGATCTCACTGCATGCTGTTTTCTCGGTGATGTAGGTGAACTCAGGCCATGCTGATCAAGACGGTGTTGTCTTGCTCCCGGGCCCAATTACCACTCGGTTCGGAATTGCCGGATGGCAAGTGAGGCCCCTAAGCACGACCTAACCTTGCGAACTGTGTCGCTGTGCCATGCTAGTACCTCGCGCCGCGGATTGGTAGGCCAGCAGACGACGCCCGAACCGAACGACCTGGCGTCCACCAGACTGAGGGTTGCCGTGTACCCCTCTGGAAGGAGACGTTGGCGGCGGCCCAGCCCCAGCGGATAGACCAAGAGCTGAGATTGATCAACCAGATCATGCTGCATTAGCGTGCCGATCAACCTGCCACTGCTGTGGACAAAGATGTGCTAACCCGGCGGCAGCTTCAGCTTGGTAATTTGGTCCGGAATGTCCGTATAAGACAGGCTAGACCTGCTGTCGCTTGACGAACTCACACGGTCAGCCAGGAACTCCTCCCAGGTCCGTCGGCCCACAGCTTGCCCGGGGGCCAGGTTGGCGCCGGCTCGGACCGCGCCTGCGGCCTTGCCCGGCAGCCAGACCGGAATCATCGGCCGGCACCGGTGGCTGGCCCGCAGGTAGCCACGGAGCAGCTCACCCATGCTGTACACCTTCGGACCGGCCATGTCGGGCGCAAGCCCGGCCGGCGAGCCAAGCGCCAGCTCGACGAGCCGGGCTGCCACCTCGCCGGCGTCCACCGGCTGGAACCGGAACCTGGCCGGGATCGGTATCACCGGCAGCCTGGCCATCTGCTGTGCTGTCGTCAGGATCAGGTCGTGGAACTGGGTGGCGCGCAGCGTTGTCCACGGCAGGCCGGAGCCGGCCACCACGCGCTCGGCGTCCCGCTTGGCCGCAAAGTAGCCGAACATGGCGCGGTCGATGCCGCTGACGACTGGGATGCGGTCGGCGCCGACGACCGCGATGTACACCGGGTGCCGCGCCCCGGCCCGCAACGCTGCCCGCACCAGATTGCGGGTCTTCACTTCATCGCCCTGGGCGCTACCCGCAAGATGCATGATGGTCTCGACGCCGTCCACGGCGCTTTCGAGCCCCTCGCCGGTGGTCAGATCGCCCCTCATGAACTCGATGCGGTCCCCAGACTCGTGGATGCGCCGGCTAAGTATTCGCACCTGACCGCCGGCCTCCTGCAAGCGTGGCACGACGAGGCGCCCGAGCGTGCCCGTGCCGCCGGTAACCAGAATTTGTTGCATGGCCCACCTCTGCTGTACAGTCTCATGGTATAATGGCAACGATTGTGTTAGCTTTACTCTCGCTGCGACCCGAGTCTAGCGCCCAACCGGACCAGCGTCGCCTATCCAAAGGTAGGCGGTCAGGTTAGGTCTGTGACGGACGGTCGCTGCCGGGGATAGTGAGTAGGCCGATGGCTGCAGGCACCGTCTCCTCGCTGGTCGAGCAGTATCCCCTGCTGGTCACCAAGCTCTCCATCCCCAACCTGGAGCTCGAGCTGGTCGCCCGGCCCCACTTGCTAGCGCGGCTCCATCAGGCCGTGGCGCGCCCGTTGGTCGTCGTGGCTGCACCGGCTGGGTGGGGCAAGACCACCCTACTCGCCGCTTGGGTGAGGCAGGCGGGACAGCCCGTCGCCTGGCTCTCGTTGGACGAGGGGGACAACGAGCTGGCGCGCTTCTGGTTACATCTTATCGCTGCCTTGCAGCAGATCCGCCCCGGGGTGGGCGAGGCGGCGCTGGTCTGGTTTTACGCCCGAGAGGCGCCGCCGGTCGAGGCGCGCCTGGCCCTGTTGATCAATGACCTCGCCCTGGCGGACGAGACGTTTGTGCTCGTACTCGACGATTATCACTATGTCCACTCACCTGCCATCCACGCTTCGCTGGTCTTCTTTGTCGAGCATCCCCCTCCTAATGTTCATCTCATCCTGACCAGCCGGTCTGAGCTACCGCTGCCGATCGCACGCTGGCGCGCCCGTCGGCGGCTGGTAGAATTCGATAGCCATGACCTGCGCTTCTCGGTCGAGGAATGTGCCGAGTTCTTGCATGTGATGGGCCTGCCGCTCACGCCTGAACAGCGTGATGCGTTCCTGGCGCGCACAGAAGGGTGGGTCACCGGTCTGCAGCTAATTGCCCTGGCGCTACAAGACCGCTCAAATCCGGACGGGTTTATCGCCGGCCTTGGTGCTCGCAGCCGCTACATCGCAGACTACCTCAGCCAAGAGGTGCTGGCCCGACAGCCACCGACTATCCAGGAGTTCCTGATTAGGACCTCAGTGTTGGAGCGCTTGTCGGCGGAGCTGTGCGAGGCGGTCACAGGTAGAGGTGATAGCCAGCACATGCTGGAGCTGTTGGAGCGGCTCAAGCTGTTCATCATCGCGCTGGACGAGGAGCGCCGCTGGTTCCGCTACCATTCCCTGTTTCGGGACTTCCTGCGCAGCCAATTAGGACGAAGCAGACCGGAAATCACCGGCGAGCTGCACCGGCGTGCGGCGCAGTGGTATGCAGCCAACGGGCTGCCCCACGATGCGGTGTCCCATGCGCTGGCGGCGCAGGACTATGAGTTGGCGGGGCGAATTACGCTGGAGAATGCCAACGAACTGTGGCGGCGGCAGGAACAACTGAGTTTGCGCGTCTGGCTGGAGGCGCTGCCCCTTGCGCTGCGCGAGCGCCACCCGGACGTGTGCCTGTTCCACGCCTGGTCGTTGTTCAGCACCCTCAGGATCGACGAGATACTGTCTTTGCTGGCGCGTGCGGAAGCGCTGCTCACCGATGGCGCGCTGCCACTCGCGAATTTCTCGACTGATGAGCTACGCGGCATTCTGGCCACCATTCAGGCCGCGGTCACGGTTGTGCAGCAGGACCTGGGTGCTACAGCCGAGTTTGCTCAGGCGGCGCTTACCCAGTTGCCCCCTGAGCAAAAGGATTGGCGCTATGCGGCGCTGGTTGGGGCTGGCCTTGCTCACCATTACCACAATGACACAGATGCCGCCGTGCTTGCCTTCACAGAAGCCTTCGCAGAAGCGGTTGCATTTAAGCGCGGGACGGGAGACTTCTATGGTAGGGCGTTTGCCGCGAGCTGGCTGGCCAGACTGTACGTCGTTCAGGGACGACTGTATCAGGCGAAGGAGGTTTATGAGGAAGCACTGGCGTTGGTGACCGGGCAGACTGGCAAGCTATTGCCCACCGCTGCCTGGACGCTCAGTGGGCTGGGGGAGCTGTATTTCCAGTGGAATGACTTAGCGCTGGCCGAGGAGTATTTTCACAAGAGCCTGGCCCTATCCGCCCGGCCCACTCCAGCTACGGCACCCCCCTACCTGGCCCTGGCGCGCCTGGCACAAGCGCGCGGCGACCCTCGCTCGGCCAAGGCGTTTCTCACCGAGGCGGTCCGGCTGGCAGAGCGCGCAAATCTACCCTCCTATCGGAGGGAGGTAACGCTGTGCCGGATGTGGCTGGCGCTTCGGCAAGGGGAGCATAAGGCCACCTTGGCGAAGTGGATTCACGAACAGGGCCTGGAGTTGGCGCAACCAAGCCCGTCGCGCGAGGCAGAGTACGTGATGGCCGCACGGATTCTTATCACGCTTCAGGAGTATCGTGGAGCACTAGAATTGATTGAGAAACTACTGGTGTTGGCGGAGGCGGGCGGGCGCGGCGGGGTGGTCATTGAGTTACTCATCCTCCAGGCGCTGGCGCTGCAACGACAAGCGGAGTCTGAACCGGCCATGGCTACCTTGCAGCAAGCGCTCGCGCGAGCTGAGCCGGAGCGGTACGTGCGCCTTTTCGTTGATGAGGGCGACGCGATGCTCCGGCTCTTGCGGCTGTTGGTGGCGCGTGCGGGTGCGACCGACTACACAGCCAGGTTGTTGAGCGCTTTCACCAGGCAGGAGGACTCCCCCGATGCGCTAAACGACCGGGAGTCGGAGATCCTGCGCCTGCTGGCGACGGGGATGAGCAACCGTGAGATTGCCGAATCCCTGGTCATTACCGTGGGCACTGTCAAGTGGCACACCAATCACATCTATAGCAAGCTCGGCGTGAAGAACCGCAGCCAGGCCGTAGCCAAAGCTCGAGAATTCCGGTTACTCGACTGACATGATGGAACACCCAGTATCTACTTTGGCGGCTGAACGAGAGCTTGCGAGGACGGGTGCTGTTTCGGGGCCGGGCGGACTTTCGCTATAGCTCCCGGCATTTCCGCGAACGTTACGCCGTAACGGCCTCCGCAACCGGCTCCTCGACGGGCTTGGTCACTTCCAACTCAATACTGATCTTGACCTCGTCGCCGACGACCACGCCGCCGGTCTCGATCGCCATATTCCAATTCAGATTCCACTCTTTGCGGTTGATCTTGGTTTCGCCATGAAAGCCGGCGCTGACAAAGGGACCAAACGGGCTGCGCACCTGACCTTCATAGGTCACATCCACCGCCACTTCGCGACTGATGCCGCGGATCGTCAAATCGCCAATGAGCCTGGCGTGGGTACGGTCGATGCGCTGCACGCGCTTGCTGCGGAAGGTGATATAGGGATAGCTGGCTGCATCCAGAAAATCAGGGGAGCACAGATGCGCATCGCGATCCGCCAGCTTGGTGTTGATGCTGTTGGCATCGATCTGCACAAAAACGGTCGAATTTTCGGGGTTTGCCTCGTCGAGATGGACCTCTGCCGTCCACTTATCGAACTGGCCGCGGGCGTTGGTCACCATCATGTGGCGCACCGAAAACTGTATCAACGAATGAGTGTAGTCAACTTGCCAGGACATTTGTATGCCTCCCTATTGCTTGATATTGGTTTCTTGCCATCGGGGCGGGCCGGCTCCGGCATTCGTTGCCCGTCCGGCTCGCTCATCTTGTGTCGTACTTGATGTCACAGTAGATCCAAAATTCAGGCGTACCAGTGGGAACGGGCGGTGATTCAGGACCATCAGGTGTTGACAAACCGTCCTCTACCGTCGAACTCGGTGATTCGCACCAGCGGTGGAGGTGCTCTTCTGACAGTCGTTATGTCAATTCTGCTGACCAGTTGCCCGATGCCTGCCAGTGTAATCTTCGAGATTTGGATCTACTGTGACAGGCTGAAAATCCATAAAGGCGGCCATGTTCAACAGCTTACTGGCGCTCAACCGCACTCTCCAGCCGAGGCGAACCCGTACCAACTCTTGCGTATCGCCCAGTACAGCCTACAAGCACCAACGGAAGTGAAACGCAAGGACAGCGGCCATTTCCTCAGCCGATCGGGAACTATCGACGGTATAAACCGCTAGACCCCTCGTAATGATTGCTTGAGTTTGGCTCACGGTTTGCGTGTGCAGAGCGCCTGCCGAATCTCACCCAGGTGATACGCCGTATGCACCACCGTCGCGATGACGTCGCCGATGGACTGTTCGTTCGACCACGCCGGCATATCGGCAAGCAAGGCCCGAATGCCGTCGTAGGCTGCGCGCAGCCGTCCCTGAATCGCTGCCCATTCGTCTGGACTGACGGCGGAGGTGGTGCGCCAGATCTCCCCCCAATCCACCTGCTCGTAGGTGCCGCTGCGCACGTTACGATCCACCACTTCAAGGTAGAAGGCTGTGTGCTTGACCTGCGCCGCCAGCGTCGCGCACTTGCCCCCCACGGGCACGGATGCTTCCTCAGCGGAGACCGTCGCCAGCGTCTCGAACATGGAGGTGCCTTTGTCGAGGAAATAGCCATGCACGTGGTCAAAGACTTCATCAAGTAGGTTATAGAGTGCCTGGGTAAAATGCTCGGTCTGAATTTGAGTAGACATAGTTCTCCTTGAGCCAAAACCCTGAAGCGCGCTATACTCAAATCTGAAGGTCGCTTACGCCAGCTCCTGCTCCACCTCCGTCAACCGCTTCCGCAGAAAAGCCTGCTCGACCGCGTTGCCACACAGTTCCAGCGCCCGGCTGTAGGCAACGCGGGCTTCGTCCAGCCAGCCGGTGCGCCGCTGCAGGTCGGCGCGGGCGGCGTGGAACAGGTAGTAGTTCTCCAGTTGGCTCTCGTCTTCTAGCTGGTCGAGCAATTTCAAGCCCTCGCCTGGCCCGTAAGCCATGGCCACTGCCACCGCCCGGTTCAGCTCGACCACTGGCGACGGTATAACCTGGGCGAGTTCGCGGTAAAGGTCGGCAATCTGCCGCCAGTCGGTGTCCTGGGGGCGGAGGGCGCGGGCGTGCTGCGCGGCAATGGCGGCTTGGATTTGATACGGGCCAGGCCGCCGCATGGCAAGCGTACGATCACGCAGTGGGCGCAAAGCGCCATCCAGCACCTTCAAGCCTTCCTCAATCTCGTCTTTGTCCCACAACGAGCGGTCTTGATCTTCCAGCAACACTAGTTCGCCCTGCGCATTCACCCGCGCCCGGCGGCGGGAATGGTGCAGCAGCATCAGCGCCAGCAGGCCGAGCGCCTCCGGGTCAGGTAGGAGTCCAGTGAGTACACGCGCCAGACGGATAGCCTCGGAGCAGAGTTCCTGGCGGATCAGCGCTTCGCCTGCCATCGCACTGTAGCCTTCATTGAATATCAGGTAGATGACCGAGAGCAGCGCGTCCAACCGTTCTGGCAGCAAATCGCTCGGCGGGATGCGATAGGGAATGCCCGCGTCGCGTATTTTGCGTTTGGCACGCACGAGCCGCTGCGCCATCGTCGTCTCCGACACCAGGAACGCACGCGCCACCTCCGGCGTGGTCAGACCACCCAATGTGTGCAGCGTCAGCGCCACCTGCGCCACCTCTGCCAGCGCGGGATGGCAACAGGTAAACATCAGCTTGAGCCGTTCATCAGGGATGGGCATCTCTTCCATCGCTTCGTTCTCGGCTTCCAATGCGGCCAGTGCGTGTAAAACCACTGCTTTGCGGGAAAAATTGGCGTCCCGGCGCATGCGGTCAATCGCTTTGCGGTGCGCCGTCGTCGTGATCCACGCGCCGGGGTTGAGGGGCAGGCCGTCCACCGGCCAGCGTTCCAGCGCGGTGATCAGCGCGTCTTGCAGCGCGTCCTGCGCCAGTTCCAGGTCGCCCAGGTGGGACATCAGGGCGGCCAGCACCCGCCCTGATTCCTCGCGAAAGACTCGTTCGACGACGTGGTGGGCTGAGAACATACCTACGGCAGGCCAAAGTCCATGATGGGGCGGACTTCTATCGAACCCCGTTTCGCACTCGGAATCCTGGCGGCCACTGCAATCGCCTCGTCCAGGTCTTTGCAGTTGATGACGTAGAGGCCGCCCAACTGCTCTTTGGTTTCGGCGAACGGGCCGTCGGTGGTCACGACCTTTCCATCGCGGAGGCGAACGGTGGTTGCCGTTTGGGTGGGTTGCAGCGCTTCCGCGGCCACGTATACTCCCCGGTCAAGCACGTCTTTGGTGAAGGCGTTGTACTCATCCAGCTCCTTCTGCATCTGTTCGGGCGTCGCACTGGCGCGATCAGCCTCGCGGCTGTAGATCAAAAAAACGTACTCCATGGTCATGTCTCCTCTCAGACCGTCGGCGAGTGATTCCGCCGGTTCTATTGTAACGACGAACGCGAAGCGTCCGAATCGACATGGTTGATAGACGATTTTCCGAAAATGGATTAGATTTGGCTTATACCAATCCCCGAATTCACGATCTTGCTTGTGTGAGCGAATTGCAGCTAGCCCCCCTTATCCTGCACGACATCCAAATCCAATCGGAACGTCGGTAAAGGCGTCTCAGCGTCATCGGTAGTCTTCGCGTCCGCTGAGCAGCGCACCCGAGCGGGCAAAATCGCCAATGTGAGCAGCGCCGCAGCGAACATCAGCAGCGAACCGACGAAGATGGCCTGCGTCATCCCGTCGACAAAGGCACGGTTGGCTGCTGACACGATGGCCTCACGGGCGAAACTGGGTACATGGGGATCCTGTACCACAATGTGAGCCGCCTGAACGCTGTTGGATATGGCTGCAAATACCTGGCCAGGGAGCACTGGCAAGGAATCCTGTAATCGCTGAATCCCATCAAGATAGCCCGCGTTCATGATCGTGCCCAGGATGGCGACACCGAGCGCACCGCCAAGCTGCCGGTTGGTGTCGTTCATGGCTGACCCGATACCCGCTTTGCTGACCGGAATTGATCCCATGATGGAGTTCGTGGCTGGACTCATCGCCAGGCCCATCCCACAGGCGAGGGCAAGGGTGGGTGCGACAACCAGTGGGATACTCGTCTCCAGGTCATAAACCTGCGACATCATCAGCAAGCCTGTTCCTGCGATGGCGATGCCCAGGGCCACGGTAAGCTTGGCGCCCAACCTTGCGGCGACGCGCGCAGAACTGGCGGCCACCAACGCGAGGACGAGGGCCATCGGCAGCATCATCAACCCGGCTTCCAACGCAGAATGTCCCAATACGGATTGGACATACTGGTTGAAGAAGAAGGTAGAGCCGAACAGACTGAAAAACACCAACACCAGTGCCAGATTCGCGCCCGTGAACGACATGTTCTTAAAGAAGTGGAGCGGGAGCATCGCCTCGGGGGAGCGCGCCTCCCACACGAGGAAAATCGTCAACAAGACTGCGGCTCCACCAAATGCGAACAAGACACGATCTGCCGCCCAACTCGCCACACCCGCCTCAATGATGGCGTAGGTGAGCGCAAACAGACCGGTGATGGAAAGCACGACACCGGGAATGTCTACTTTGGGTGGATTGGGGTCTTTGGAATCTGCCAAAAAGCGCCCCCCGCCCAGCAGCGCGACGGCCACGATGGGGAGATTGATATAGAAGACAGCGTTCCACTCAAACCACTCGAGGAGGAGGCCGCCCAGCGCCGGCCCAAGCCCTATCCCCACCCCATTAATCGCGGTCCAGATGGCGATGGCTTTGGGACGTTCATGGGGTGGAAACGTCGCACTGATGATAGACAGCGTGGCCGGCATAATCATGGCGCTGCCTACGCCGAGGAAGGCCCGTGCGGTCATTAAGGCATCGGTCGAGGTCGAGAGCGTGGCTGCCAGAGATCCTACACCAAACCAGATGAGGCCCAGTTGCAGGAGCTTCTTGCGTCCGAAGCGGTCGCCGATCGCGCCCATTGTCAGAAGCAGGGAGGCAAACACCAGGATATAGGCGTCCACAATCCACTGCAGTTCATTAGCCGCCGCGCCCAAGTCGCGCGAAATAGAGGGAATGGCGACATTGAGAATGAGATTGTCCAAGCTAATCACGAATAGCGAAATGCCGATAAAGACCAGACCAGGCCAGCGCGTGGCATAGCCCGGCAAATGGGAATCGTCTTTTGTCGTATTCATCGGGCCAATATCTCCTCACCGTCTTCGCTCAAGTAGATCAGAAGCATATACCGCATGGTTTCCCTCCTGTATGGATGGATTGGGTTGGCAAAGAACGTGCGTTCTGCGCGTCTTATGGGTACGACGAACGGGCGACCCGCATTTCGACAACCCACACGAAGAGATTTCACCGCTTCTGGCTGTTCGTGACGGTCAGCCGGATTAGCAAAATGAAACAACACACAACGTCCGAGTAGGCTCCACATTATTGGAGTGCCGTCCAGCCCATGCTACGTCTGACGCACAGATGTACGGCACCGATCCGCTGCACCCGCCGATCCTCCACCGAAACATATGCGGACATCATGGTGGCCATCATCAGTTTGTCCCAAGGGCGCCTGCTTGCCCAACGCGCGCCGGCCGGCTCATGCCGATGTAGATGGGTCCTTCCGGAAACACCTCAATCGCGGGCTGGCTGACCTCGAAGCCAAAATGGCGATAGTAGTCGATGTTGGCCGGGTCCGAGGTATACAGGTGGCAGGCCAAGCCTGCATTGTCGGCCCAGGCGAGCACCGGAGCAACCAACCGGCGTCCAACGCCACGGCGTTGGGCACGTGGATGGACACCCAGCGCCTGGAGATACCACACACGATCATCGGGATGAGCTTTCTCCAGGGCGACGCCAACGCGGGCGAAGGCCAGAAATGAGCTGCGCGCCACCATCGCGATGCGCAGCAGTGCGGGCAGCATGCGTGCCTTGCGGCCAAACGAGAGCGGGTAGCTGCCCGGCGGCATCCACAGGGCGACGCCCAGCAGACCATGGTCATCACGTGCTACCAGGGCACGACCATGAACGGTGGCGTCTCGAGCCGCAGCGGTCATGAAGAGCAACAGCACGTGCTGCCTGACAGTTGCGTCGGGGAAGAGGTGTCGGAAGGATGGATAGTCGGCATGGCTGGCAGCGAGCAGCGCACCCGCCTCAGCCGACTGCTTGGGGCTTAACCTCTCGATAGCCCTAGGTTCGATATCCACCGATTGGTCAAGCGTCGGGCGGCGCGGGTCCCGCCTCGACAGTATGGATTGAGTCGCCATGGTGTCCACCGATTCACCTCCTTGAACGCAAATGGTTTTCTTTACCCTCACTACCCTCACTTGACTTTTGGTAGTAAGTCTTTGATGGCGGACTTCGTCGCGCACGAGCACGTTATCCACGTTATCTGAGTCACCCCACTTCCCCCTTGTGTAGTCGATGAGCCGCAGCGAAACAGCCAGCTGGCTGCCGAAGATAGGCACACCTGCGCCTGGTATGGCGTAGCCGATCATTGAAGGCTCGTTCCATGGGCAGGAGCATGACATGGCCACCTGGTCTCGTGGAATAGCCATTCACTTGATCGAAATTGAGCTGCCGATCCCCCTGCCTTATGATCGTTAACTTTTAGATTCGGTCATCGACTGTAGGGGCGACTGGCAGTCGCCCACGGCGTATTACCGATTCAATTTGTTAATCTTCATCAGGCATGGAGTTGTTTACGCATAGGGTATGGCCAAACTATGGGAAGAGTCACCGAACCAAAGTTAGGGCTGGGAGTTAGGGTGTGGAGCTTTTGTTGACGAGCAGATTCAACTGGAGGAGACAATGACGGTAGGAGTGACATTGGTTTCTCGGATTGAGCGCCAATCCTGCGCTGCAAATATGCCGGCTGAGCGACATGCTAGCAAATCGACAATTGAGAAGAAAGTCTCTCGCAAAAAGGAAGGTTTTCGAGACCTCATACCAGAGGTAAAAAAGCCAAACATAGAACAGACTACCCCCGATTCCTTCCCATACACGCGGGGCCGGGCTGCAGCTCCCAACAGCCGTTAGCAGGCCCCAGCGGCCTGTTATGGTGCAGCCTGGAACGGC
>QEUW01000710.1 GCA_003577005.1 Chloroflexota bacterium
ATATACCGCCCAGGAGGCTTTGCGGCCATCCTAACAAGTATTTTGAATGCGGTTGGTGGTATCAGTTTTGTACTGGGTATAGCGGCAATCAGTCTGTTTGTCTATTCAAACCTGAGGTGAAACATGAGTGACGAGAAGAATCAATCACAATCTACTGCAAAGACGAATCCTGAGTCCAAGAATATACATGTTCAAGAGGGATATGTTCCCCCTCCCATGGCGACCCTTATTCAGACAACGCAACGGCTCCCAGACGAAACAAAGGGCTATACACCACCCCCCATGCCAACCATTCTCAAGCCACAAGCGTTGCAGGCACCATCCCCTAGTTCTTCCCAACCGAGTGGCTCCCAACCAGCTTCCGCACCACAATCATCGCCGGCGCAGCCATCTCCGGGTCAGGAGCCTTCGGGGGGAGCAGCAGAAAGTAACTAGGCGGTTTGTGTACAAGGAGGGGAGATATGTTCGACAATTTGCTGCGGGAGCTGCGCAAGCTGGAACAGGGAGTATCGGTCCCGGTCTCCATCCCGCTTGATGGGCATGGTTACATGGACCGCCAGTGTCCTGCGGATGAATGCCAGGGGCAGTTTAAGATATTATTCGAGGATTGGCGCGATAAAGTGCGTGATGAGGTCGTCTACTGTGCGTTGTGCCGCCATGAAGCTCCTGCAACCGAATGGAACACAGGTTCACAACGAGAGTTTTTGGCTTCAACTGCTCAGGCCTTTGTCCAGCAAACGGTGCAGCAAGCTATGCGTCAGGATGCGAATCGGTTTAACTCCCAGGTCAAACCGGATTTCGTAACCCTACGGCTTGATGTCCGTCCCGGTGCACCAGTAACCATTGTCCCTCTTGCGGCCGCAGATGCAATGCGGCAAGAGTGGACCTGCGAGGCGTGTGGATGCCGCTATGCTGCGATCGGAGCCGCCTTCTTCTGTCCTGCATGCGGCCATAACTCGGCCGTTACGAGCTTTGAGTATTTGCTCACTCACGTGCGCAGCTTCATTGCAGGTTCACCTGCCGCACGTGCCGCCCTGCAAAATGCCTATGACGCCGATGTCGCCAACGATTCAATGCGCATGATGCTCGAAAACACCTTGAGCAGGTTGGTTGGGAGTTTTCAGCACTATGCAGAGGCGCTGTTTGTACAATTGCCAAATAGCAGTACTGTCAAGCGGCGCAAGAATGTGTTTCAAAATCTCTCTTGGGTCTATGCATGATAAAGGGGATGAGGTAAAATCGAGGAATTCACCTCATCTATGTACCACCGATTCAGTCAGCCTCAGTCAGCCTGGGAAGGTGTCATGATGCTCCTCAGCTATGCTAGTTTGCGCCGGGATTCGAAAGCGTTTGCCCATCTCACTGGTCTGAGTGTGGCCGAGTTTGAGGCGTTGTATGCTCGCTTCGAGCCGGCATGGGTGGAGGCGGAACAGACCCGCTTACACCAGCGTGTGCGCCAACGGGCCGTCGGTGGGGGTGGCGACTATCGGCTGACACTGGAGACGCGGCTGCTGATGGTGCTGGTGTGGCTGCGTCACTATCTGACCACAGAAGCCCTCGGCTACTTGTTTGGCGTGAGTCAAAGCACCGCCAGCCGCACGCTCAGCCGCCTCTTGCCGGTGTTAGCCGGCGTGGCCGAGGAGGGGCTACACCGGCCGCCGTCTCCCCCTGGCGGCATGCGGCGCAGTTGGCGTCAGTGGCAGCAAGCCGAGCCTGACCTCTTCGCCATCTTGGATGCGACCGAACAAAGCGTCAACCGCCCGCAAGACGAGACCCAGGCCCGGCTGTACTTTTCGGGCAAGCAGCGGCGCACGACCTGCAAGACCACTTTGCATGTCAACGAAGCGGGGCTGATTCGCCAAGTGGCAGCCAGCCGCCCCGGCTCGGTGGCCGACATCACCCATCTACGTCACAGTGGACTCTTAGCCCACATCCCCCAAGCCACCATCGCTGTGGCAGACACCGCCTTCCTCGGCCTGGGGCATGACTTGCCCTGCCACAGTGTGCTCTGCCCGCATCGTGCCTCACGCGACCATCCCTTGCTGCCGGACCAACGCCTGGCCAACCGCGAGGTCGCCAGGGTGCGCATCAAGGTCGAAAATGTCTTGGCGCATCTCAAACGCTTCCGCATCCTGAGTCATCGTTTTCGCCACCCGGTCGCAACCGTGCATACGCAAGTCTTCATCCTCATCGCCGCCTTGCACAACTGGCGTACTGCCGCCAGGCTTGCGGCTGCGGAGGCGGCACCTTGATCCCTGTACCACGGGGTAGGGGCCACCTTCCCCTACTCCCTATCGTGCATAAACCCTTCTGCTGTGGTGCGCCACCCGGAGAGATTTCTCGACAGGAGTCTCGGAATGACAATTCCGTTGCCGACCTAAAAGACCTCCAGACTTCCGGGAAGGTCATGTCCCATCACGGTCCAGCTATTGCGCCGGCTGCAGCTCAGTCAGCACGCGCAGGAAGTGCTGCCAGTGGCCTGGCGGCTGGAT
>QEUW01000711.1 GCA_003577005.1 Chloroflexota bacterium
CCGGCGGCTTACTGTGGCATCGTCGGCTTCAAGCCCAGCTATGACCGCATTGCCACGCCGGGCATCGTCTACTTTTCGCGCACGGCCGACCACGTTGGCCTCTTTACCCAGGATATGGAAGGGATGGCGCTGGCGGCGGGTGTGTTGATGAGAGACTGGAGACCGGAGACTGGAGATGTGGGCCAACCGGTGTTGGGGGTGCCGGATGGCCCTTACCTGGCGCAGACGGAGCCAGCGGCGCTGGATGAATTTGAATGGCAGGTAGGCCAGCTCCAACGCGCCAGTTACGAGGTAAAACGGCTGCCCACCTTTGAGAAGATTGCCGAACTCAACCAGTTGCACCGGCGCATGGTCGCAGCCGAGTTTGCGCAGGAACATGCCGCTATCTACCCCCCATATGCCGGTCACTACCGCCCGCGCACGCGTGAGATCATCGAACTGGGCCAGACGGTCAGCACTGAAGAGTTAGCCGCAGCGCGCGCCAACTCTCTTCACTTGCGGGCGGATCTGGAGGCCCAGATGGACGCTGCCGGCATCGACCTCTGGGTTTGCCCGGCGGCCACCGGCCCGGCGCCCGTGGGCATCCACGCTACCGGCGACCCGGTTATGAATCTTCCGTGGACCCACGCCGGTCTTCCGGCCATCACCGTGCCGGTGGGGCGCAGTGCAGAAGGGTTGCCGCTGGGAATGCAGTTTGTGGGCCGTTTTGGGGCCGACGAACGGCTCCTGGCCTGGATGCAGGCACTCGATGGTGCCCGCATACTTTCAGTGTAAAGCGCACAAGGTTTTCACCACACATGACCACACTCGCCGAAATTTCTTCTATCGACCAGATTCAAGCTGCCCTTGCCGAACACAAATATATCAGCGACCGCAGCCTGGCCACCGCCATCTTCTTGGCGCTCAAGCTGCAACGACCCCTCTTTCTGGAAGGTGAGGCCGGTGTAGGCAAGACCGAAGTCGCCAAGGTGCTCGCCCATCTGCTCGACCGCCCGTTGATTCGCCTCCAGTGTTACGAAGGGTTGGATATTAACACGGCCGTCTATGAGTGGAATTACACCCAACAACTGCTTGAAATCCGGCTGTTGGAGGCCACGGGTCACATCCAGTTGGATGCAGCGCGGCGCGAGCTGTTTAGCCCGGAGTTTTTGCTGAAACGACCGCTGCTCCAGGCCATCGACCAAACCAACGGCGCGCCGCCGGTCCTCTTGATCGACGAGTTGGACCGCGCCGACGAAGAGTTCGAGGCGTTCTTGCTCGAAGTCTTGTCGGACTTTCAGATCACCGTGCCGGAGCTTGGGACGATCAAGGCGTCGGTGCCACCCGTCGTCGTCGTCACCTCCAACCGTACGCGCGAGATCCATGACGCGCTCAAGCGGCGCTGTCTCTACCACTGGATCGACTATCCCTCCTTTGAAAAGGAGTACGAGATCGTCCTGACCAAGGTGCCCCAGGCGCCGGAACGGCTGGCGCGCCAGGTGGTCGCCTTTGTGCAGGAACTGCGCCACGAAGACCTCTATAAGCTGCCCGGTGTGGCAGAGACGATTGATTGGCTCACGGCGCTCGTTGCGTTGGACCAGGCCACACTGGCCGAAGAAGTAGTCAACGACACCCTTGGTACACTGCTCAAATACCGCGATGATATTCAGGCTGTGCAACGGGCGGCGCTCAAAACGATCATGGAGCGGGTTTCACACTCGGCGTAAAACCTATGTCTACAACGAGAGACCAACCGCCCGGGCCAACTGCTACTGTGACACTGCGAGAGATCACGAAAGAGACACTCCACAGCATTCTTCGTTTGAGCGTAGCTGAGCATCAAAAACACTATGTCGCCACTAACGCTGTCTCCATTGCCCAGGCCTATTTTGAGCGCGAGAAGGCCTGGTTTCGCGCCATCTATGCCGATGAGACGCCGGTTGGTTTTCTCATGCTCTATGACGACCCGGTGGCGGCTGAGTATTTTCTCTGGCGGTTTATGATCGATGCGCGTTATCAGGGGTACGGCTATGGCAAGCGGGCACTGAAACTGCTCATCGACCATGTGCGGAGCCGGCCCGGGGCAAGGGAACTTGGCGTGAGTTGCGTTCCGGGCGAAGGCAGCCCCTGCCCTTTCTACGAGAAGATGGGCTTCCAATACACCGGCGCCGAAGATGAGGGCGAGCTAGTAATGAAGCTGCTGTTATGATTTGCTTTCTCTGGATAAGGGACAGCAGACGGCAATTATGACGAATACAGGAAATTTGCTGCGCAACTGTCTCCACTTTGGCCGGTTGCTGCGGGCGGTAGGCATCCCCGTGACGCCGACCCAACTGGTGGATCTGGCCGAGAGCCTGCAATATATCGAGATCGGCCATCGCCAGGACTTTAAGAATGCGGCCCGCGCCCTTCTTGTCAACCGGCACGAACAAATAGCGCTCTTTGACCGCGCTTTCGACCTCTTCTGGCAGCCCCATGCTCCTGGAATTCTGCGCGATCT
>QEUW01000121.1 GCA_003577005.1 Chloroflexota bacterium
GGCGACACATCCATCACCCAGATGAAACGCCAGCTACCTGAACTGGTCGACTATCTCTGCCGTGAACTTGAATTCCCGCACGGCGTTCTACTCATGACCGGCACCGGCATCGTCCCCGGCGATGAGTTTACCTTGCAGTCAGGTGATCGGGTGCGGATTACGATTGGCGATCATACGTTGGAGAATGTGGTTGCGTAGAGGAATTTGAAAGATTTGGGGAGATTGAGGGGATTCGAGGGAATTTGGACAAAATCTCCTCAATCTCCCCAAATCTCTGTAACGCTATACGGAGGAGAATCAAAATGTCCCACTTCAAAAATTACATTGCCGGCGAATGGGTGGACTCATCCAGCGGCGAGACCTTTGAGAATCACAACCCGGCAAATACAGAAGATGTGATCGGCAACTTCCCGGCGGCGGCCAAGGAGGATGTGGAGCGGGCCATCGAGGCCGCCAACGAGGCGCTGCCCGGCTGGGCCAACACGCCGCCGCCCAACCGCGGCGCGATCCTGGACAAGATGAGCCAGATCCTCGACGCCCGGCAAGATGAGTTTGCCCGCGAACTGACGCGCGAGGAGGGCAAGACCCTGGCCGAGGCGAAGGGCGAAGTCTTGCGCGCCCGCGACATCTTCAAATACTACGCCGGCGAGGGCTGGAGAATGGGCGGCCAGGTGCTGCCAAGCAACACTGCCGGCGAACTGCTCTACACCCGGCGCGAGGCGCTCGGTGCGGTGGCGCTGATCACGCCGTGGAATTTCCCTATCGCCATCCCGGTGTGGAAGATGGCGCCGGCCCTGGTCTACGGCAACACGGTCGTCTTCAAGCCAGCCTCGCTAGTGCCCCATTCGGCTGTGCTGCTGGTCGAGGCGTTGATCGAGGCGGGCGTCCCCAAGGGTGTGGTCAACCTGGTCACCGGTTCGGGGCGCACGGTTGGTGACACGCTGGTAAGCAGCAAGCGCATCGCCGGCATCAGCTTTACCGGCTCGGTGAGCGTGGGTATGGGCATCTACGAAAAGGCGATGAAGAATCTCACCCGCGTTCAGCTTGAGATGGGTGGCAAGAACCCCACCATCGTCTTGCGCGATGCAGACATCAGCAAAGCAGTCAATATCGCCGTGGCGGGCGGCTTTGGGCTGACTGGCCAGGCCTGCACGGCCACCAGCCGGGTGATCGTGGAAGAGGCCGCGGCCGACGCCTTTGCCCAGGCGCTCACCGAGGCGGCGCGCAACCTCAAGGTGGGCAGCGGGCTGGAGAGCGGCATCCAAATGGGGCCGGCGGTGAGTGAAGACCAGTTGCAGACCGACCTGGAGTATATCGGCGTGGGCCGGCAAGAGGGCGCCAAACTGCTGGTTGGTGGCGGGCAAGCGGGCGGCAACGGCGGCTACTTTGTCCAGCCGACAGTCTTTGACAACGTGGAGCCGCAGATGCGCATCGCGCAGGAGGAGATCTTTGGTCCGGTCATCGGCATCATCCGCGCAAAGGATTTTGATGACGCCATCGAAAAGGCCAACGATATCGGCTTTGGCCTCTCAGCGAGCATCGTCACCAACGACCTGCAAAAGGCCTTCCAGTTCGCCAACCGCATCGAGGCTGGCGTCGTGAAGATCAACGAGCCGACCACCGGCCTGGCCTTGCAAGCGCCCTTTGGCGGCTTCAAGAACTCCAGCGCCAACACCTTCAAGGAACAGGGCCAGGCCGCCATCGAGTTCTACACGCGGACGAAGACGGTCTACGTCGGGCATGGTTGATAATGAGAACGAAACCTGAGCATATCGGCTCCTTTCCCGGCCCGCATGATGTGACGCGCACGGTCTTTGCCAACGGCCTCACCGTGCTCGTGCGCGAGAACCATGCCGCACCGGTGGCTGTGCTCGAAGGCTACCTGCCCGTGGGCGCCCTCCACGACCCGGTGGACAAAATCGGGCTGAGCCACTATGTGGCCCAGATGTTGACGCGCGGCAGCGCAAACTATAATTTCGACACCTTCAACGAGGCCATCGAATCGATTGGCGCCAACCTCAACGTCGCTAGCGAGACCCATACCCTCGCTGTGGGCGTCAACAGCCTGAGCGAAGACTTCCCACGCATGGTCGAGATCCTGGCCGACATGCTGCGGCGCCCCATGTTTCCAATCGAACATATGGAACGGGTGCGCCAGCAAAAGCTGGTCAGCATCCAGGAGCGCGACCAGGATACGCAGCGGACAGCCAATCTGCGCTTCTACGAGACAACCTACCCCAATCACCCCTACGGTCGTTCGATTGCTGGCTACAAGGAGACGGTCAGCGCCATCACGCACGCCGATCTGGTAGACTTCTATCATGAGCACTACACGCCCAAGGGCGCCATCCTCGTCCTGGTGGGCGATGTGCAGACAGCCGCCGTCCTCGACCTGCTCGAGCAACACCTGGGCGATTGGCAGGGGCCGGCGCCGCACCAATCAGTGCCGCCGGCCCACACACGGCCCCAAGTCAATCGTGTCACCGTGCCGATGCCTGGCAAGGTTCAGTCGGACATCGTCATCGGTTGCCCGGCGCCGCCGCGTCCCCATCCCGATTATTTTGCGGTGCGCGTCGCCAACACCATCCTCGGGGTCTTTGGCATGATGGGCCGGTTGGGTGAACGAGTACGCGAGGAGCAAGGGCTCGCCTACTATTGCTACAGCAGCCATGACGCCGAACGCGATGCCGGTGTCTGGCTGGCCGAGGCGGGCGTCAACCCCACCGATGTGCCACAGGCAGTGGACAGCATCCTCGCCGAATTCGACCGGCTGGGCAGTGAATCGGTCTCTGAAGAAGAGCTGGCCGACAGCCAGGCCTACATGACGGGTGTACTGCCTTTGGCGCTGGAGACCAATGCCGGCGTCGCTGCCCGTCTCCTCGATATGGAGTGGTATGGGCTGGGGCTTGACTATCTGCAACGCTACAAGGGCCTGATCGAGAGGATCAGCGTGGTCGACGTTCAGCGCGTGGCGCAAACGTACCTCCGTGCCGACAACTATACGCTCGTCGTCGCCGGCCCCCCTACAACTGAATCATAACATCTCTAACGTCCAGATCCCTTTGTTCTACGCTCTGCGTTCCACGCTCCCTATGCGCATCCTCCACATCACCCAACGCTACTGGCCGGCTTACGGCGGCGCCGAGGGCCACCTGGCGGAGTTGTCTGCCAGGCTGGCCGCGGCCGGCCACGAGGTGACGGTGCTCACCACCGATGCGCTCGATCTGGAGACCTTCTGGAATCCACAACGGCGGCATATTCCCCTACAGACAGAAGTACACAGGGGTGTACGGATTCTGCGCTTTCCGCTACGGTATCTGCCCTGGCCCGGCCTCTCGTATCCTGGGATGAGACGACTGCTCTGGCTGCTCTCCAAGGCGCGGCCGGCGCCGGTGTCCGCCCTTCATGGACTGGCCCGGTACGCCCCCTGGTGTCCTGGCCTCTGGCGGTGGCTCGCCACCACGGATGAGCGCTTCGACCTGATTGCTGGAATGAACATCGTCTTCGAGCCGTTTATGGCCGCCGGGTTAGACTTTGCCCGCCGCCGGGGCATCCCCTTTGTCTGCTTTCCGCTCACCCACCTGGGCGCCGGGCCGCAACCAGGGCATGACCCGCCTAGCCGTTTCTATACCATGCGCCACCAGGTGGATCTGGTGCGTCGCAGCGATGCGGTAGCGGCACAGACACCTACCGAGCAAGCCTTCTATCGTGACCGGGGTGTGTCGGCGGCGCGCATCCGGGTGATCGGCGCTGGGGTCAACCCTGAGGAGGTGGCCGGGGGGGATGGTGATCGCTTCCGCCAGCAGCATGGTCTCGCTGGGCCCATCGTCACCTTTTTGTCGGCCATGGCGTATGATAAGGGTGCGGTGACGACCGTCGAGGCCGTGCGCCGGTTGTGGGCAGGCGGCCGCGACCTTCACCTGGTGCTCGCCGGTTCGTTGATGACGCCCTTTCGCCACTACCTGGAGCGGCTACCGGCGAGCGACCAGGCGCGCCTCCTCGTGTTGCCTGGCATTGCCGAGGAAGAGAAACGCGATCTCCTGGCGGCGTGTGACCTGCTTGCCATGCCTTCGCGGGTCGATTCGTTTGGCATCGTCTATCTGGAAGCGTGGCTCTACTGCAAACCAGTCATCGGCGCACAGGCATGGGGTATCGACGACCTGATCAGCGACGGTGAAGATGGCCTGCTCGTGCCCTTTGGCGATGAACAGGCATTGGCTGGGGCTATCGCCCACCTGCTCGACCACCCGGATCAAGCGCAGCGCATGGGCGAACGAGGCGAGGCCAAGGTCTACCGCTCGCACACCTGGGCGCATAAATTTGCGCTGGTCGAGGCGCTCTATCGGGAGTTGGCCTGCGCACCAGTCGATGGATGATCCTGATGGTGTAGCAGACCTCCTACGCCCTGCCGGAGCCGCGCCGTAAAGTTTGCTGTCCCCCTGCTTTTGTGGAATAATGGACTTGATTTGAGATGAACGTGTTGATTCCACCCAGCGTATGACCACCCTACCCGGCACAGAACGAGCAAACGGCCCTACAGCAGAGGCGCTGCAGGCCGAACCGATCTTGGACAATCCGCTCAGCGAGCGCGAGATGGAGGTTGCCCGCCTGCTGGCAAGGGGACAAAGCAATGCTGAGATCGCACGCGAACTGGTCATCAGCCCGCATACAGTAAAAGTTCATCTGCGTAACATCTTTGACAAGCTTCAGGTGAACAGCCGCACCGAAGCGTCGATGGTGCTGGTCCAGCACGGCTGGATCACGGTGCCGGGTGTGGAAATTCCGCTGCCGGCAGAAGGCGCCGAACATCCGGTCGAAGCGACTGTCCCGCCTGAACCAGAACCACTGACCGATCTGGCGCCACCGCTGGCGCATTGGCAGCGCCTCTATTTGGCAGCGGTACTTTTACTTGGGCTGGCGGCGTTGGCGGCGCCCAATCTGCGAGCCCGAACGCCGGCCATCCCCGAACTGCTTAGTGACGCCGGTCGTACTGTGGTAGGCAAGCCGGTCGTGGTCCTCCAACCCCGGTGGGACCCAAGAACACCGCTCAGCCGGGCGCGCGCCCGGTTGGCGGCGGTACGGGTACGGGAATATCTCTATGTTATGGGTGGAGAGGCGGCCAATGGTCAGACCGTGGCATCGGTCGAGGCCTATGATTTGAATGTCAACGAATGGCGCTCGCGAGCCGCCCTGCCTGAACCGTTGGCGAACCTGGCGGCGGCAGCGCTACAGGGAGAGGTCTACGTTGCGGGAGGCAGCACGGCGAGTGCAGGTGCAATCCACGTGCGCGACCTCTTTCTCCGCTACCAGCCACCGCTCAATCGCTGGGAAACCGTAGGCGCGCTGCCCAACCCGCTGGCGGGGGCACAGCTTATCAGCGATGATCAGGCTCTCTATCTGTTGGGCGGCTGGGACGGTGAGGAGACGCGCAACGAAGTCTGGCGCTACCGCCCCAGTGCAGACGGTGACCGTTCTAGCTGGGAGCTGGTTACACGGATGCCGGCGGCGTTGGCCTTTTTTGGCGCCACACTGGTAGCCGACGAGATCTATGTCGTGGGTGGCTACGATGGGCAGCGTGAGTCAAACCAGGCATATGCGTTTTCCCTCAGCAGCGGAGTTTGGAGAGAACTGCCTCAATTAGCGGAGCCGCGCAGTGGCTTGAGCCTGGTCTACGACGGCCTCGCCATCTTTGCGCTGGGTGGCGGGTGGACTCGTCCGCTCGATACGCTAGAACGATTTGACCCCAGCGTAGGCGCCTGGAGCAACTTTCCTTCCCCCTTACCGGGTGAGTGGCGCCATCTAGGCGCGATCGGCTATGACGACCGGTTGCATCTTATCGGCGGCTGGAGCGGTGACTATTTGGATGTGCATTTGCAGTACCAGAGCACTTTCCGTGCGCTGCTGCCGGTGATCAGCAATGATTAGCGGGTAGCGCCACAAGGCTTCCGTCCAAAGCCCCGCTTCCCTTCTCCGCCAGACCTCCTGGCTTATCTACCGGCTAACTGGAAGATCTTCTCACGCGTCTCGCGCCACGAGATCTTGCTCAGCCCTAGCTTCTGGCGCAGCCGTTCCTCCGGTGTGCCCATGCGATAATCGCGCACGGCGCACGTCCACCGGAGCGCCTCAAAACCCACTTGTAGCCGGGTGATTCCGGCCTTCTGCCCCACCTCGTCGAGCACATATTCCAGATTGCGCGGTGTGCATTCAAAGAGATAACGCTCGGGCCGGTACTGCTCTAGATATTGGTTGAGCACGCTAACGATACTGGGATTCAACGGGATGGTGCGATTCTTATGGGCATTCGACTCTTCGGCATAGCGAACTGTCAATTCGGGCGCCGTTGGGTGGGTAAGGTCGATATCGTCGATCAGGAGGCGGGCGCATTCGGCCTTCTTCATGCCGGTCTGGAGGAGCAGCCCGATGAGGAGATAAGGCCGGGCGTCGGGCTTGGTGCGATCCCAGAGATAATTCTGAGCCGTGCGCATCAGCCGGTTGATCTCTTCATCTCGCAGGATCGAAGGGAGGGGCGGGCGCGCTGGCTGCTGCAAAACGGGTTCGGCCGGGTCGCTACCCAAAACGCCAATGCCATGCAGCCAACCGAAGAAGACCTTGAGCGTCGTGATCCGCCGCGCCAGCGTCTTGGCGCTGCACGGTGCGCCACGGCCATGTTGGAGCCACTCCAGAAAATCGTTCAACTGCTGGGTCGTCACCTGGTGCAGTTTGGTCTCTTCGCCCAGATAGTGCTGCACAATCTTCAGGTCGTTGCGAAAGGCTTTGATGGTATTGTCGCTAAAGCCTTTGCGCAGCATGTATTCATCAAAGGCGGCCACAGCCAGCGAGAGCGAGCTATCTGCCCGCAGCGGCGCACGAGCGGCGCCGGCGCTGGGCACGGGTTGGTCCGCATCGGTCTGGGTGGAACGTTCGGACTCGACCCCAATGGTTGACGTTGCCATAACAATCCTCCGGTACGGAGTCCCGCAGAACTCTTCGTATAGCTATGCGGGCAGTATACAACTCTATCGCGATGCTTGTCAAACAAGGTGCTCCGTCAGACCAGAGTTCGCAAAAAGCCTTGCTGCCCTGGCCGCCGATTGAAACATTGGGCGACCCCAGGGTCGCCCAGACAATGCGCACAGTGCCGGAGAGCGATGGATGCCAACACTACGCGGATGGGCCGGTATGTGCGCGGCGCGCTGCCTGGAGCAGATTTTCCATCAGCATCACATTGGTCATCGGGCCGGTGCCGCCGGGGACGGGTGTCAGGAGCCCGGCTACTGCGGCCACGCTCTCGAAATGACAATCGCCCTTGAGTCCGTCATCGGTGTAGGTAGTGCCAAAGTCGACCACCGTAGCACCCGGCTTGACCCATTCCCCGCGCACCATCTCCGCCCGCCCCACGGCCACGCAGAGAATATCGGCGCTGCGACAGACGCCGGGCAGATCGACCGTACGGCTGTGGGCAATGGTGACGGTGCAGTGGCGATGGAGCAGCAGCAGGGCCATCGGCTTGCCGACAATATCACTGCGACCAACCACGACTGCCTGCTTGCCTTTGAACTCCACACCGGCGTCTTCTAGCAGACGAATGGCGCCTGCCGGGGTGGCGGGGACAAAGTAGGGCGGGCGCTGCTGGGCCAAACGTCCGGCGTTGAGAGGGTGGACCCCGTCCACATCCTTGCCTGGGTCGAGCGCAAGGACCAACGCGCTATGATCGAGCGCTGGCGGCAGCGGCTCCAGGATCATGATGCCGTGAACTGTCGCGTCCGTGTTCAGTTGGCGGAGGGCAGCCTCCACTGCGTCCTGGCCGGCATCGGCAGGCAGGACCACGCTGCGAAATGTCACGCCGACGCTCTTGCAGTTGCGCTCGATGGCCCGCCCATACCCTACTGCCGCGCTATCGTCGCCGCTACGCAAGACGGCCAGCGTGGGTGTAATGCCGTTTCGTTGTTCAAACGCGGCAACTTCGGCCTTGAGGATGGCTTTCTGTTGGTTGGCTAGCGTTGTACCGTTGAGGAGGCGGGCAGTCATAGCGGGACTCCTAGCGTCTCGGTATTGGCTTTCCTGGCCTGCTCGTAGGCCTGGTCTGCTTCCTGCACCAATCGATCGCGCCGCGTGGTGGCAGCGGCGACAAATGCAGCATCCTTCAGGCTCTTCAGGTTGATATTGACGTTGATCAGGGCGCTATGAAACGCCGCCTGAACCAGATAGAGCGCCGTCGCCGCATCGCTCACGACATTGACGTTGCCTTTCGCCGCTACGGGCTCGATCAGCCGCAACAGTTCGAGACACTTCTCGGCAAGGACAAAAGGCACTTCGGTGGCTCCTTTGAGCGCATCCTGCAAGGCTGCTGTGCGGGCGCTCTTCTCGGTGTCGGTGTTGCGTGGCATAGCATAACAGGCAGCTACAGCGTTGAAGGCTTCGATGTCGCGGTCGGCCAGGTCGCTCATCTCCTGGCGCAGTGTTTCGCTGGTGGTTAGATAGCCGCGCATCTCATCTTCGACTGCGGCGTAGCGGGTATTTCCCAGAGTAAAATTGATTACCATGCTTACGAGCGCGGCTGCCTGTGCCCCGGTGATGGCTGCGGCTGCTCCCCCGCCCGGCATACTTTGGCGGGCGGCCAGCGCCTCCAAGAAACGTTCGATGGTCATTGTGGCTGTGGTCATGATGATATCCTCTAGATGACGGGGGCGGTCGAACCTATTATCGTTTGTAGGGATGATTATACCACCGCGTCCGGCAAGTCTCCATTTGATTGCCCATAAGGGTCGCCCCAGAATGTAACACAAGATGCCATCGTGGCTACGCCCGGCGGCCCAGGCTGTCGATTTGTCTGAATGTATTTCAGCCATTAGAATGTGAAGATTCCAGCCAGGGGGGTTTTGGATGTTGGCTTCGCTTGGTCAACACTGGCAGGCTGAAATTGCCCCCTGAACTCATCAAGCCGACAGGTTTTCTCTACCCATGTTGCCAAGATTCTGCCCATCTCACCTTGTTGTGGCTGTTATCCTGGCGTTGGTAGTAGCGGTTGTCACGTTGCTGCCGCCACCAATGCCGCTGGTCAGCGCTGCCCCATGGCCGCAAATGACGCAGCCATCTGATGTGGGGGGTGCATCTGTCCAGTCGCCCAATATCGTAGGTGGCGAGGAGGCTCAACCCGGCGCCTGGCTATGGGTGGCTGCACTGGTGGCAGCCAACATTGCCGATGCACGTGATGGCCACTTCTGTGGAGGTGCATTGATTCACCGGGAATGGGTGCTCACTGCCGCCCACTGCACCTATCGGAGCAACGGGCGGCCGCTGGCGCCGGCAAATATCGATGTCATCCTGGGACGGCGCCAGCTTTCCACCAACGAAGGCAGCCGGATTGCCGTTGCGCAGATCGTGCGACACCCAAACTATCTCCCTCTCACCTACGACTATGATATTGCGTTGTTGCAGCTAAGTAGGCCATCCTCACAGCCAGTAATTCGCTTGCTGCGCGGGAACCAACCCTGGCTCGAACTGAGCGATGTGCCGGCGATTGTCACCGGTTGGGGACTGACCGTTCCTGGCATCAACAGCTCTGGCTCCGATGTGTTGCGCCAGGTGGTGGTGCCTTTGGTCTCCTATCAGACCTGTACGCTGTCGTATGGGATCTTGACCGATCTGATCTCGCCGCGCATGTTGTGCGCAGGGTACCGCGCCGGAGCACGCGATTCGTGCAACGGCGACAGCGGCGGTCCGCTCATGGTTTATGACAGTGCAAACAGCGAATGGGTTCAAACCGGGGTTGTCAGTTGGGGCTACGGCTGCGCCGAGCCTTACTATTACGGCGTTTATGGCCGGGTTAGCGAATTTGCCGGCTGGATCGATGCCCAATTACCTGGTTTGCCGCAACCGGCACCTACGCCGACGCAGACGCCGACAGCCACACCCACAGCTACCCTTGCGCCCACGGCTCCCCCCGGACCAACACGCGAGGGGTACCTACCACTGGTTGCCTACGAGACTTTCTTACCTCTTTTCAATGGTGACTTTGAGCAGGGCGGCGCCAGCGGCTGGCAGTCGTACACACTGCGTGCGCCCAAACTGATCTGGCCACAGAATGAACTTGGCTTCGCCGTGACGCCACGTAGTGGGAGGTATGTGGCCTGGTTGGGTGGCGTGAACGAAGAGGTATCGGTGATCGAGCAACTGGTAACGGTTCCGCCGGATGAGCCGGTGCTTTCCTTTTGGTACCAGACCCGCTCCTCTGACCAGTGCGGGCGAGATTATGGCGGGGTTGTCGTCAATGACCATGTGATGCGGCGTTTCAATCTTTGCCGGGGGACAGATGTCCTCTCCTGGCGTATGGATACAGTAGACCTGAGCGCCTATGCCGGCGAGAACATCGTGCTGCAACTGCGGGCAGAAACGAATATCACAGAGATCAGCAGTTTCTATGTGGATGATGTGGGGTGGCAAGGGCTTGGGGCCGCCGGTGAAGCGGAACCATAAGCGCTCTCGTGCTCATCGATCAACCGGAAGCGAACGCCCGCTTGCTGCCGAGCGTAGCAATGCATCGATGACAGCCAGGTCGCGCAGCGCCTCTTCAGGCGGGTTGGCATGGGGCTGCCCTGTGTGGACAGCGGCAGCAAACGCAGCCAGTTCTAACTCGACGCCGTCAAACTTGTTGCACTTTTGCACTTCTGTCTTACCGCCGATTGTAATCTCAATTTCGCCACGTTGCATACGCAGTGCGCCTTTTTCACCCACCACGTAGAGATAGGGCGGCCACGGCCCGGCTACAGCGTACGTCGCCAGGTAGGTTCCCACGGCGCCGTTGGCAAAGCGCAACTGTGCAGCCAGCGTATCCGCCGGGGGGAGATGGGCGGCCACCTGCCGCACAGTTGCGCTGACCTCCACGATCTCTCCCACGACCATGCGCAGACCGGCGGCATGGTGAACCCCACCGTCGAGCAGATAGCCACCTCGCACTTCACCCGATTCGCGCCAGGCGGACCCATAATATTTGCTTTGCGGTGTGACCGGTGTATAGGCAGCCCAGTGACAGGTCACCGGCGCGCCGATCACACCGCCGCGCACAAGCTTGGCTGCCTGGACAAACGCCGATTCATAACGCCAGTTCTCACCCACCATCCAGATCTGACCGCCGCGCCCGGCATATTCATCGAGCAGGCGGCGGGCGCTATCCAGGTCAACGGCAATTGGTTTTTCGCTGATCACATGTTTGCCAGCAGCCAATGCCTGTGCAACATAGCCAGGCATAACAGGGATGGGCAGCACAATCAGCACCGCCTCGACCGCCTGGTCGGCGAGAAGAGCGGCGTAGTCGGTAAAGATAGAGACAGGCTGTGGCAGGCGTTCGGCCAATCTTGCCGCCGAAGCCTGGCTGCGGCTATAGACCGCAACGATTTCGAACTGGTCGGCCAGACGCAATAGCGATGGCACATGCGCATCGTGCATAAAGATGCCAGCGCCCACCAGCCCCAGGCGAATGCGAGACATAGCGGTTTGTTCCTCCTGGCGCCCTCCCGGCACCAATAACGTAGAGGGTTGAATGGTGGCGAGCGAGCCTACTTAATTAGAAATCATCTCAAAATCTTCGTGCCACACCTGTGCTATCCGAAAGCATTCCAGAGGCACAACCGATTTTGAGATGTTTTCTGAAAGGCTGTTTGAAAAGGGTCGGTGCGTCGCACGCATGCGTGCGACGCACCGACCCTTTTCAAACAGCTTCCTAGCCGTACAAGCTCAATTCTCCGTCGTCCGTTTCCTGTGGCCCCGTATTGACCATCCAGGCGGAAAAGCCCTCGAGGAAGGCGCGAAAGCCAGCCAGATGTTCGGCGGGGAAGCGGTACTGAAGCGGGGCCCGTTCCAACACGCGATCAAAACAGGCCAGCCATTCTTGCCGCGCCGCCTCGTCGATGGGGAAGGGTAGGTGGCGGGCTCGCATCATCGGGTTGCCATAGCGTTGGTGATAGAGCGGCGGCCCGCCTAACAGCCCCACAAAAAAGGCTGCCGACCGCTGTGAGGCCGCCACCATGTCCTGGGGAAACATAGAGCGCAGCCACGACTGCTCCAATTCGCGGTATAGATCCTCGATCATAGCGAAGATATTGGCTTCGCCCATCTTCGCATAGATCGCCGGATTGGGGGGCGTCACCCGCGGCGGGCCGCCGGGTGGCACATAAATTTTACGCGGATGTGATAAGTCTCTATTCATAGCTTCTCTTTGAAAGCGCAGTTGTGGCTCTACCGTTTTCGCTGTAGCGCGGCCGCGGCTTGTAGAACCGAATCGAGTGTGGCAGGCAGGTCGACGGGCGGGCCAGGTGGGCGCTGCAACCAGATGAGGAATTCCACATTGCCGGCCGGCCCGGGCGCTGGCGAAACGGTCAGTCCGGCCACACCCAGGCCAAGTTGGCCGGCCAGTTCGGCCGTCTCCTCGATGACACGGCGGTGGACGGTGGGGTCGCGCACTACACCGCCCTTGCCCACCTGCTCTTTTCCTGCCTCGAACTGCGGCTTGATCAGCGCCACGATCTGCGCCGACGGCTTGAGCAGGCGGAGCGTGGCGGGCAACACCAGGGTCAGACTGATAAAGCTGGTGTCGATGACGGCCAGATCGGCCAGCTCGCCGCCAGGCAGTTGCCCCAGATAACGGATGTTGGTCCGTTCGAGGACCACGACGCGCGGATCGGTGCGCAGCTTCCACGCCAGTTGGCCGTAACCTACATCGATCGCATAGACACGCGCCACCCCCCGTTGGAGCAGGCAATCGGTAAAGCCGCCGGTGCTGGCGCCCACATCTACTGCCACAAGACCGGTCACCGACAACCCAAAATCATCGAGCGCCGCGGCCAGTTTAACCCCGCCGCGGCTTACATAGGGCAACGGCTGGCGAATTTCGACGACGCTCTCCGGCGATACCCGCTGGCCTGGTTTGTCGCGTACCTCACCATCGACCGTGACCGAACCGGCCAGAATCAACCGTTGCGCCTGTTCACGACTTTCAACCAGGCCACGCTCTACCAGGAGAATGTCCAGCCGTTCCTTTTTGGTCATGCCGGCGGGCGGCGCTAGAGCACGCCTTCCTCCTCCTGTACAAACGCTGTCCACTCGCCTTCCATGCCTTCATCGGTGACGCCGTAGAAGACGCGGATACGCTCGCCCTCACGGCGGGCCAGGTCATAGCGGACTTTGCCGGCGCGCGTTTCGGCGGCTACCAGGCCCACATTGCCCCGCCACTGGATCTTGTCTGGCCGGACTGGGTTATCCTCGAACTGGCCGATGGCGTAGTTCCAGAGCTTGCGGGCGCCCTTGCGGGTCACATTGTGAATGACGTGGCCGTTTCGCAGGTCGCGAATACTGTAGACGCGATTGCCGTTGCGTTCACCAGCCTGGACGATCTCGACACCGATCTGTGGCAGGTAGAAAGCATCTTCCGGCGTTGCTGCGGCTGGTATCACGGGCAGTGTCTCAACCGCTGCCCTATCAGCCGGAGCCAACTCCTTCCCTGCACCGTTGCCGTTGGTGGAAAGGCTCTTTGGCTCGCGCCGCTGTTGGCGGTCGCGCAATGGGCCTGCCTTTTCGGGAGGAGTTCCATCTGCTTCACCCGATTGGCTGCGCCAGCCTTGTTCGCTCAGCACCTCACGCACCAGCGCAATGATCTCATCGCGCACGGCCAGACTGGTTTCAGACTCATCGCGTACATAGAATTTGCTGTCATCCAGACAATAGGGCCTATCATTCCCCTTGGGGACGCGCAGCCACAACACCGGAGCGCCCTGGCTCTGGACGACATCGATCTTGACGTCGAGCGGCGGCGTCAGACGTTCGGCCAGAGCAGTGCGAACTTCTTCTTCCACTTCTTTAGGGTTGGCCAGACCTTTCGTTTTGTCTTTACGCGGATTGGCGCCGACAAAGATCGTGCCCCCGGCCGTGTTGGCAAAGGCGCAGATATCTGCCAGGATCGCCGTCAATTTGCCTCCACGTTGGCTCGCCGATTCGTGAAAGCTGAGCACAATGCTAGGACCCTCGGCGCGGGCGGCCTCAAGCGGGTCGAAAGGCTTGTCGGGCGGCAAGGCGCGGCGTGTCCGGTCAAATTGGTTGCTGCGCAAGAGCGCCTTGATCGCTTCAAAGGTTGGCGCTTCGAGCAACATCTCCGTGGGACGCTCGCCAATGCCCAATCGCTTCGGGTTCTTTGGCTCGCCGGTAAGGCGGTGAGCATCGCTGCCCTGGATGCAGTGCATGCGTCGTGGATATTCGGTTTTGCTTCCGTTGAAAAAGCGCGCCGTCGAGAAGCGGTGCTTGTCGAGATCGGTCACTTCCAGCGCATCGAGGTTGGGGTCCTGCGTGTAGGCGATCTTGGTTTGACCACCAAACGGGAAATTGCGCATCGCCACTCCGTGGGTGCTGTTGGCGTGCGACGCGATGACCAGACCTCCCGAATCGTGGATGATCTTGTAAGCGGTCAAAACATCGGTGCTGGCGCCGGTCTCGGTAGAGCCCCGGTCAAGCTTCTCGTAGGGCACCTTCAATTGCAGTAAAACGTGCTCCAGTTGGCGCAGCGGTGTATCCGGCGGGAAGATGCCCAAAATGTGAAACCCAAAGGTGGCGGTAAATTCAAAGCCCGGCAGCACCAAAACTTTGCCGGCCAGGTCGCGCCACTCGGCGAGTCTGGCTCGCTCTTCCTCGGTCAGACGCCCGTCCTGCTCCAAACGAGTCAACCATTCCAATTCCTGGCGAATGCGGGCAATGCCGGTGACGGTGTTGTGGTCGGTGATGGCGACAATATCGAGACCACGGTCAACCACCGTACGCATCCATTCCAGGTAGCTGACCCCCGGCTCCTCGTAATCGTGCGAGGCCGGTGTGTGCAGGTGCAAATCTACCCGATACCACTTGCGCTGTGGTTTAGCGGGCGGCGGACCAGGCAACTGAGGGGTTGGCGTCCCTCCTTTGGCAATCCGCGCCGTATTCGGTTTTCTTCTTCTTGTCACAAACTGTTTTCTAACCTCCAATAATGCTCAATAACTAACGTTCAATGGTTAATGCTCAATGATTAATGCTCAACGTGCCGAACGGTTCGACCACATTCATTGAGCACTAACCAATAACCATTGAGCATTGACAGTTCTATACTGCTTCTAATCGTTCCAATTCCACCATCTCATCCAATTCGTCGCCGGCTGGGTCTGGTGGGCAAAGGGCGGCGTCGAGCACCTCGTCCATCGTATCGACGAGAATAAAAGTGATCTCGTTGCGCACGGTTTCGGGCACGTCATCCAGGTCTGCCTCATTGCGTTTGGGCAGGATCACCCGGTTCATGCCAAAACGGGCCGCGGCCAGCACCTTTTCCTTGACGCCACCGATGGGCAACACCTTGCCGCGCAAGGTGATCTCGCCCGTCATCCCTAGCTTGGGGCGGACCGGACGCCCCGTCAGCAGGCTGGCCAGCGCTGTCGCCATGGTAATCCCGGCGCTGGGGCCATCTTTGGGGATCGAACCGGCCGGCACATGCAGGTGAATGTCCGACTTGTTGAAGAACTCGGCGTCGATGCCTAGTTGCGCCGCCCGGTTGCGGACATAGCTCAACGCCGCCTGAGCGCTCTCCTTCATTACATCGCCCAACTGGCCCGTAAGGGTAAAACCCTTCTGGCCGGGCACGCGCGTCGCCTCGATAAACATGATATCGCCGCCGGTGACCGTCCAGGCCAGGGCAACCGCGACCCCCGGAGCCTCCACCCGTTCAATAATCTCGTCGCTGTGGATTTCGCGCTTGCCCAGGTACTGGATCACGTCCGCCTGGTCGATCACGACGCCGCCCGGCGCATCGCCAGTCGCCACGCGCGCGGCGATCTTCCGGCAGATCTTGCCCAACTGCCGTTCGAGGCTGCGCACGCCCGCTTCGCGCGTATAGCCCTGGATCACCTCGCGCACCGCACCCTCGGTAAAACGCACCTCGTCGAGCCGGAGACCGTTCTCCTTCACCTGGCGTGGGATGAGATAGCCCTCAGCGATCTTCACCTTCTCGGCCTCGGTATAGCTGCTCAACTCGATGATCTCCATGCGGTCGCGCAACGCCGGCGGGATCGTATCGAGCAGATTGGCGGTGGTGACAAACATCACCTGGCTCAGGTCGAAGGGCACATCCAGATAGTGGTCGCGGAATTCGCGGTTTTGCTCCGGGTCGAGTACTTCAAGCAAGGCGCTGCTGGGGTCGCCGCGGAAATCACGGCCCAGCTTGTCCACCTCGTCAAGCATAAAGACCGGGTTCTTGGTCTCCACCCGCCGCAACATCTGGATGATGCGGCCCGGCATTGAGCCGATATAGGTGCGCCGGAAGCCGCGAATATCAGCCTCGTCGCGGATGCCCCCCAACGCCAGGCGAATAAACTTACGCCCCATCGCTCGCGCAATGCTGATGCCCAGGCTGGTCTTGCCGACGCCCGGCGGGCCAACAAAACAGAGTACGACCCCCTCGCGTTCCCGGCGGATCTTATCGCGCACATCTTCTTCGGCCTCGCGCTCTTCTTTGCGTTCGGCGCGCAGCTTGCGCACAGCCAGGAATTCGAGGATGCGGTCCTTGATCTCTTCCAGCCCATAGTGGTCTTCATCGAGGACCTCACGAGCATGGCTGATATCCAGGTTGTCGGGCGTGGTCTGCTGCCAGGGCAAGCTGACCATCAGGTCGAGATAGGTCTTGATGACGCTGTACTCGGCAGCCTGGATGGGCATGCGCCTCATGCGGTCTAGCTCGCGGCGCGCCTCTTTTTCCGCCTCTTCGGGCATGGCCGCGGCGGTGATGCGCTCGTCCATCTCGCGGATGTCGGCGGCGTGTTCGTCCTCTTCGCCCAACTCTTTCTGGATGGCCTTCATCTGCTCGCGCAGGTAGTACTCGCGCTGCATCTTTTCCATCTCACCCTGGGCTTCGGACTGGATCTTGCGACCCAGTTCGAGGACTTCGACCTCCTTCTGGAGCAACTGCGTCAGCTTCTTCAACTTCTCGTGGACGCTGTCCATCTCCAGGATGGACTGGGCGTTCTCGTGGGTCACGCGGATGCTACCGGCCACCAGATAGGCGAGTTGCTTGGCATCCTGGACGTTGAGCGCCATGACCGCCAGTTCGTCGGGCATCTGCGGTTCGAGTTCCACCAGCCGGCGGAAGAGGTCCTGGACTGTGCGGGTGAGCGCCTCCAGTTCGATGTTCTCTTCCATCGTCTCGGGGATCACTTCGACGCGGGCGCGCAGATAGGGCTCGTCCTGGACATACTCCAGAATGCGCACACGTTCGATCCCTTGCACGAGCAGACGGATTGTGCCGTCGGGCGTTTTGAGGACACGATGAATCTGGGCTGCAGTGCCGACTGGGTGGATCTCGTCGGGCCGCGGCTCCTCGATCTGCTCATCCCGGCTGCTAACCAGGGCGATCATGCGGTTTTCGGGCAGAATGTCCTCGACCAGACGGATGCTGCGGCGCTGCCCGATGGGCAGTGGCAGCCACATCATTGGGTAGACAACCACCCCACGCAACGGCAGGACGGGCAGATCATCCGAAACGATGGAGTCGATCTGCCGGCCTAACTCGGCAACCTGTTCTTGATATTCTTCGGATTCAAAGATGACCTGCTCATCCTCCGGCTCATCCCAGTCATCCATTTGCACTGTGCGATAATCGTCTCGCATACAACTTCCAATGAGCGCCGGCGGGCATATGGCGTGGACCACCGTGTGCCAACACGATGGCAGAACGCGTCGCGGATCTCGCAAATTCTGTCACCTGACAACGGTTTATTTATCGCTACTATAACGTGGCAAAGCCAGATATAGTTGCGCCTCGCCTTATTCTACACCGGCGCAGAACCTTGATAAAGGCTAAATAATTCGACAACGTTACATTTCGATAAGACCTCCGGGAGGTGACCGGATGAATGCTCGACAAATCAGGTTGTCTCCGGTCACCTCCCGGAGGTCGGC
>QEUW01000712.1 GCA_003577005.1 Chloroflexota bacterium
GTGGTGAACTTGAAGTCGTCTCGCTCGTAGTTCTCCCGCTCGGTGGTCACGTCGCCATCTTCGCCCACGACTCGATAGCTGCTCTTTTTGCCAAAGGGCGGGTTGGTGAGCACCACGTTGTAGCGTTCACCCGGATCGGCGGCCAGCGAATCGCCCTGCCGAACGGGACTGCCGCCATTGCCGATGCCGTGCAGATAGAGGTTCATGGCGCAGAGGCGCACGACTTCATCCACCAGGTCAACGCCTGTAAAGGACTCATGGCGCAGCTTGCGCAGCCGCTCCCGATCCTGGGACTGTCCCTTCATATACTCATAGGCGGCGAGCAGAAAGCCGCCTGTGCCACAGGCCGGGTCACAGACGGTCTCCCCCACCTGGGGTTGGATGCAGGCGACAATCGCATCGATGACGGGGCGGGGCGTGAAGTACTGTCCTGCCCCCGACTTGACCTCGGCAGCGTTCTTCTCCAACAGTCCTTCGTAGATCTGGCCCTTGACATCCACGCCGATGCCGATCCACGGCCCTTCGCTGTCGATCAGGGAGACCACCCGCTTGAGCTTGGCCGGGTCGGTGAGCTTATTCTGCGCCTTGCGGAAGATGGTGCCCATCAGCCCATCTTGGGTGGCAAGGGTTTCGAGCGTATGGCGGTATTGCAGTTCCAGCGCATCGCCATCCTTGCTCTTGAGTTGGTTCCACCGCCACTGCGGCGGCACGGCGGACGGCTCACCGAGCAGTTCGGAGCGTTCTTCGTCCATCTTGAGAAAGAGCAGATAGGTGATCTGTTCCACATAGTCGCCATAGGAGATGCCCTGGTCACGCAGCACATGGGCATAGTTCCAGACTTTGGCGACCAGCGAAGCATATTCGTTCTGACTCATGAGGACTCCCATAGCGTTGGCTGCACCTTGGGCTGGGTCTTTGCGCCCGTGCGGCTTGTGGGTTTGCTTGGGCTGGGCGATGGGCGTGCGGCTTGGATGCGTTCCAGCAAGACACTGGCTGGCTCGTCGCCGGGGTCTTGCAGGACAAGCTTTCCCGAAAAGGCTGCTTTGAGGATAGATTGGCGTAGGGTGGCACTGCGGGCAAGTTCGGTTTTGCACCATATTTCTAGAGCATCTATTCGGGAGGAAATGATCTCGATTTGATTGACTATTTCCTTCATTTCCTCAAGTGGCGCAAGCGGTACTGTCAGCCCCTTTATCTTCATACCATTGAGCGCAGGCTGGTTACCTCCTTGCCCCATCCTTCTGTTTTGTTCGTAACTGTACATTAGCAGGTAATAAATATACCCAGGTGGAATGTCAGTCTCAGAGACCCTAATTGAAGCCGAGTTTTGATTATGGCACGCTTCAATATCAAGTATCGCAGCCTGTCCTCTTGTTCTTCCTTCACCGATCATTGCGAGAAGAACTGTCCCCTTAGGATGAAGCTTCACCGACGAGTTTTCATATCCCTGCCTAGTGATCTTCTCCTTGGTATCGCTAATTCGGCAGAAGGCTACTTCACCACTGCTTACCCAAGGAATGTCGCCCCCCCAGTAGCTTGGCTCCTTTCTTGAAGGTGTGGAACCAACATAAACATTGAAGAGCTGGTCAATACTTGCCCATACCCACCCTTCTGGCAAGTCTGGTAACTCGTCAATATCTGGCGGCTGCGGTTCCTGATACTGCCCCCGTCCATTCCACTGCTCACGCCGGGCTTGGAGGATGCGTTGGAGCAACGCTTCGCCCGACTCCAGCCGGTGCTGATTGGTCTCACGCCATGCCTTGGTCAGTTCGCCTGTGACCGCCGCCTTGAGCACGGCTTGGCGGTAGCTGGCAAGCAGGCTCTGCACCCGTCGTAACGCTGCCTCGCCTTCGTCCAGGTCGCTGAAGAGTTCCTCGATCTTGGAGACGATGCGCCGCTGCTCGTTAAGGGGTGCGAGTGGGAACGCAATAGAACCAACGTCACCTTTGCGGATAGAAGGTACTGCGGTAGCGACTGCTAATTCACCAAAATCCCGTGTGGTTAGGTAATAGTACAAGTAGTCTTTGTCAACAAGCTCATTCTTCGGAACAATGCCCATGACATTGTTATCAAAGATCATTTCCACACTGTTGATGACACGGTAGTTGTTACGGGGAGCCTCTCCAATTTTGGGAAAAACAATTGTACCAGGAGGGAATGCCCTGGCATTTATCTTTTTTCGGATCTGCTCAGATATGTAGTTGCCTGCGCTATTGATAACTTTCCTGCCAGCCCTAAACACTTGTGATATGTCGCCTACCTTTGCGAAGGGATAGTCTCCATCTGTATCACCCTGGAACTCCTTTGGGAATCCAGAGCCAGAGAGTATCGCTTCTGATACGGCTTCAACATTGGTCATTGTCCAGGTTGCTGGGATACCTACTTTGCTTGTCATCACGCCACCAACGCCATCTGTAGGTCATCCATCAGGGTATTGAGGTCTGGGCCAAAGAGCTTGCGTGCCCGAAGCAAG
>QEUW01000713.1 GCA_003577005.1 Chloroflexota bacterium
GGCATATCGGGAGCGATCTTCAACTCCCGGTGAAACCAATGGTCGCCATCGATTCCCGGCAGGCGCGATGCATAGAGCTTGTTAGCCTGCCAGACACCCCGTTCGAGCGCCGTCGTCCGGGTTACGGCGCCGGCAGGGGCCACAGAGCGTGTCCCCATGCGCGCTCCACCGGATGGGTCAAGCGTGAGCCAGTAGGTCATATTCACATTGAAGCGGTCATCGGCAGCAGGGGCGTAAAAGCGTATTGTCGAATCGGCGACCAAGCGGCCGGCGACCAGCCCGCCCACTTCCAATGGAACCGTGTCGCCCTGGCGGAGCAACTGGAGCATAGCCGGGTCCACACCGGCCAGAGCGAGACCAGCGCTGGCCAATGCTTGGCCGCTCAACTGTTGGAGACCAGCCCGGTTGACGATCACCTTGATGGCCGGTTGTGCCGCCAATGGATTGGTGGGAGCCAGCGTATCTACAATAGCCGCACTGCGCACCTCTTGGGCCGCACGGGCTCGTGCATCCGACAGAAAATCAGAAGCGGAGCCGGTGAACAGCACAGCATTACGGATCGTTGCGCCAAGTGAACTGGCGAATTTGACCTGACCTGCCTCTTGGTAGAGGGGGCTGATCGCCACCACCACTACGGTTTCGCCATACACTTGCCCCTCGCGCACCACAAAAATAGGGGTATCGGGCAGCGTAACGGACTCGTTCGCCGCCGTAAAGGCAAACATATCGGCATCGAGCACGGGTGGAACAGGTGGGGCGGTAGGGGTCAGCGCCCCTTCCCAATTGCTTGCAGATAGCTGTTCCAGTTCGATGGCAGCCTCGGCGCCCTTTGCTACTCGAAGGGTAACCAATTCCAGTGGCAATTCATAACCTTGAAAGTAAAAGGTAGACAACTGTTCTAAAGCAGCGGCAGCCGAGACTGATCCCGGCCACTCTAGATAGATGCCTTCCTCCTGTTGGGTAACCGCTACTGCGCCAGGTAGATCTGTATGGGTCTGGGCCATAACCGCTGAACCAACGGAAAACAACAGCACCCCTACCAACAGCACTGCAATAAGGGTCCGTTGCACGGAATATTCCTTCATTGGACAATTACCTTCTTCCTACACAACCCCACAACGTTGAGAGGTTTGCCTTACCGGGTAGACTCACTCTATAGTTCTGCTGACCTTTGATCTTGCACCAGCGAGAGGCGAGGTTTTCTCACAGGCTTCGCCGCAGCTTTACCAGAGAAAAAAGCTCGCTTCTGGCAAAAGGTCGACAGAACCTAGCATAACACAAGAACGAGGGAATGAAGTTTGCAAGATGTTGACGAAGCTCGATGCCACTAGAGCGAAATGTAGTGACCGGCGTTGGCAGTCGCTCTCACTTTGATCTTACAGAGTCCCAATTCAACGGTGAAAGAAAGTGCGGGTGACTTACCCACATACTTCGGCAAGCCACCCGCACTTTCTTGGCGCGACAATGATGCATTCAACCGGTACTAAGAACCTATCCGAGTAATGGTTGCGGGTCCGAGAACTACACCTGCGAAAGGGCTTGGTCGCAGAGTTATTCGGATAGGCGCTAAATAGAAGCCACGTCCCCTCAACAACACATTGGTACAAGCTACTCCTCTCTACGCCGGCGGGCAGCGACCGCAGCCGAGAGGGCAGCCAGACCGGTGCCAAAGAGCACTACCGTCACCGGTTCAGGGATGGCAGGCGGAGGGGGCGAAGGTGTTCGTGTTGGCGTCAGCGTCCCCAGATCGATGGTAGACGTAGCGGTCGGGGGTGTTTCGGTAGAGGTTGGTGTCGGTGTAAAGGTTTCTGTCGGTGTGTCAGTCGGTGTATCGGTTGGCGTCTCAGTCGAGGTGGCAGTCGCCGGTTCAGTTACGGTTGTCTCGACAGCAGGCACATCTTGTGCCTGCGCACCGTTGTAAAGCGATGGCTGTAACACTAGACTGATCAAGATAAAGAGTGCGCCGAGGATAACCAATTTTGTACTCGTCGAAATGCTCATCAGACAATTTCTCCTCTTGGACTCGACGAAAGATAACTGCATGCCAAAATAAGGGAAGCCTTTCTAGGCGGAAGGAATGAGAGCAGATATGAAAGTCGACTAAATTGTAGCATACCCAACTTCACTATAAAAATCAAGATTCATTCACGGCTCATAGGAAATTCCAGCTATCACTGTTTTCTAACGCCAGGGGGCCGGAACCTCTGCCGCCGTCTCGGCTGCCGTGGGTATGTGCTCTTACAGTGGCTGGCGAGAAGCACCGTTACACCCAGCATTTCCAATCGCTCTGTTCGATTCGCACGAGGCTCACCCAACAAGCGCTTATACCTGGACAACCATCATCGAGTAGTACCATCTTGTATAGAGCTTGTCTAGAGCGTACAGGATGCGTAGCGATATGAGCGCCAACTTGCCGCCTTATCACCCGGCGCCAGATGGCAAAATTACGGTAGAAGTAGGTCTTGCGTCGCCGGCGCCAGATGGCAAAATTACGGTAGAAGTAGGTCTTGCGTCGTGCGAACGGCGGCCACCAACAGCATAGATGGGTTGGTCGTAGGGTGATATTATTGACCAGACGCCATGCGCAAACTATACTGTAAGCGCATAACCTGGCTCGTCATCTTCAGCACCGGCACGCACAACCTCGCCTCTCTACCGCCACCGTGACCGGCCTATCCCATTCATGCCAATACATGAAACTCATCATCCTAACACGAAATCCGGTTGTTCAGTTAAGGAATACGCCAGAGTAAAACGGCGGTGCACTCCTTA
>QEUW01000122.1 GCA_003577005.1 Chloroflexota bacterium
CACGCTCACAGCGGCCAAAACCAAAGGATCAGCGGCACGCCAGCGATGACGATCAGCGCTTCAAGGGGGAGCCCCATGCGCCAATAGTCGCCAAACCGGTAGCCCCCGGGCCCCATGACCAGTGTGTTGGACTGGTGGCCGATTGGGGTCAGAAATGCACAAGATGCGCCGACAGCCACACCCATCAGAAAAGGGTCAACCGAGACGCCCAACCCGTGAGCCAAGCCGGCGGCAATCGGCGCCATGAGCAACGCAGCCGCGGCATTGTTGACCACATCCGACAAAAACATTGTCCCAACCAGCAGGATCACAAGGGTCACTGCCGGCGCCAGTTGGTTCGCAACTCGCAGCAACTGGTCGGCGAGCAGGGCGGCGCCACCTGTCGTCTCCAACGCCTGCCCCACCGGGATGATCCCGCCCAGGAGCATGATGATCGGCCAGTCGATACTTTCGTACGCTTCGCGCAGTGAAAGGAGGCCAACGATCACCATCACCAACGCCGCCGCCGTAAACGATACCTGTACCGGCAGCAGCCCCAGCGCCGTAGCCGCCAGCGCCCCGCCAAAGATGGCAAGCGCCAGGGCGATCCGCCGCGGTTGGCCCAGACGCAACTCGCGCCCGGCCAACGGCAAGATCCCCAATGTCGCCAACGCTTCAGGCAGCGTGTCGGTGACAGCCTGGATCAACAGCACATCGCCGGCGCGGAATGAGGTACGGTTGAGCCGGCCGCCCAGCCGGGCCCCCTGGCGCGCAATAGCCAACAGATTGATGCCAAATCGCCGGCGCAGGTTGAGGCTGCGCGCCGTCTTGCCCTCCAGAAACGAATTGGCCGTCACTACCACTTCCAACAACGCCACCTCATCCGATTTGAGGTCGGCTTCGGCCAGTTCTTTGCTGCCCACCAGTTCCAGCCCGGCAGCTTTGACCAGCGCCTCCAATTCTTCGCTGTCGGCGCGGACGATGAGTTGATCGCCAGCAGCAATCAACTCATAGGGCGACGGCGCCGGGCGCCGTCGCCGTCCACGCACAATGCCGACCACCATCACGTCGGTCTCGGCCAGGCGGTTGATCTCGCGGATAGGCTTGCCAACGAGCTTGCTCTCATCCGACACCAGTACCTCGGTCAGATAATCTTCGATGGCGAACATCTCGTCGTGTGCGCCCCGCCCTTTGCGCTGAGGGATCAGCCGCCAGCCGACCAGCAGCATGTAGACCAGCCCGACGACCACCAGCCCAGCCCCTACCGGTAGAAAATCGAACATGGCAAATGGCTCCGCATTGTAATCGGCGCGGAAGGTGGCAATAATAATATTGGGCGGCGTACCGATCAGCGTCGTCATCCCGCCGAGCAACGAGGCAAAGGCCAGCGGCATGAGGATACGCGAGGGGGGCAGGTCCCGTTTATACGCAATTTGGATGGCGACGGGCATGAGCAGCGCCAACGCGCCCACATTGTTCATAAAACCTGAAAAGAGCGCCACCAGCACCACCAGCGTCGCCATCTGCACCATCGGCTGGTCGCTCACGCGGGCGATCAGCCGGGCGATGACTTCGATCAGGCCTGAGTTTTGCAGCCCACGGCTCACAACAAGCACGGCAGCCACCGTCACCACCGCGGGGTGGCCGAAACCGGCAAAGACTTCGTCCCCCGGCACAATGCCCGTAATAGTGACCGCCAGCAGCGCCAGCAGCGCCACCACATCATAGCGCCAGCGACCGCTGATGAAAAGCGCCAGCACAAGCAGGAGCACGCCAAAGACAATGGCCTGGGGAGGGGTGATAGGTCCTAGCATCTGTTCTAGACCGCTGCCGGTACAGATGGCCGCACCGGGCGTCTGCCCCCGCGGATCAGTTTGAAAATCTCCATCACCACCAACACCGTCGAGGCCAACAAGAGGAGCAGCAGAAATTCGTTCACCGCCACTGGCTCCGCCTGTAGAATCTCCTGCATAAAAGGAATGTTGATGGACAGAAGATGCAACGCCAACATCAACGGAGCGCCGACCAGCAGCACGCGATTCCGGTTCAACGGCGCTCGGAAAGCCGACACATACTCCGACCGGCAGTTGAAGACGTGGAAATTTTGGAAGAGAACCATCAGCAAGAAGATCAGATTGCGAGCAGTAAACTCATCCCACCCCGCCTGGATCAGCCAGAACCATACGCCAAAGGTCACCAGGCCGATCCAGATACCAGAAACCAGCGTTTGCATGACCATCAGCCGGTTGAAGATGCCTTCGGCCGGTCTTCGCGGAGGGCGACTCATGGCACCCGGTTCGCCGCCCTCAAAAGCCAGCGCTACATCCTGGATGCCATTGGTCACCAGGTTGAGCCAGAGGATCTGCACCGGCAGCAGGGGCAGCGGCAGCCGCAATAAGATTGCCAACAGAAAGAGCAACACCTCGGCGGCCCCGGTAGAGATGAGCAGATAGATCACCTTGCGCACGTTGTCATAGGCGTAGCGCCCCTCGCGCACCCCTTCGACGATGGAGGCAAAATTGTCGTCGGTCACGATGATCTCGGCCGTGTCCTTGGCAATATCCGCACCAGAGCCCATGGCCACACCAATGTTGGCCGTGCGTAGCGCCGGCGCATCGTTGACGCCATCGCCCGTGACCGCCACAAAATGGCCCAGCGCTTGCATCGCCTCAACGATCTGCAACTTCTGCAAAGGTGTCACCCGCGCAAATACCCGCACCCCCTCGACAGCTCTGACAAAGGTGGGCTCGGCGCCGCTCTCTGTTTGTGGCAGTGTGTGGCCGACGGCGAGATCCTCTGCACTCTCGGCAATGCCCAGGTCACGAGCGATGGCTAGCGCTGTGGCTGGATGATCACCCGTAATCATAGAAACGGTCACACCGGCGCGCCGGCATGTGTCGACCGCCTCTTTCGCCTCGGGCCGTAAGGGGTCAATCATCGCGACCAGCCCCAAGAAGTGCATAGGTGGCAGCGTCTCTTCAGTGAGTTCACCATCCTCGCCATCTGTGGATTCGCCGCTCGCCACAGCCAGGACACGGTAGCCACTGGCAGCCAACGCCTCGGCCCGCTGTTCGGCCCCGGCCAGGCTCTCCTCGTGCTGGCCGCTCGCCCCGTTGCGGCAAAAGGAGAGGACGGTTTCGACCGCCCCTTTCATGGCCACGATGGCGTGGTCGCTGTCCGGCGAGCGATAGCGCTTGGCCGCATATTTGCGTTCGGATTCAAAGGGGATTTCGCTATCGATCTCCACCGCATTGGCCAACGTCTTGGGGTCGAGACCGAACTTGTACGCCAACGCCAGCAGCGCCACGTCCACAGCGTCACCTGAATGGCGCCATTGGTCGCCCTCACGACGCAGCGACCCTTCGTTGCAGATAACGGCAGCCGTGACCAGCACCGCAAGCTGCGTTCTCATCTCGTCATCGAACGTTGCGCCATCTGCCGGTCGCACTTCCCCTTCTCCGGCATAGCCAGCGCCGGTAACTTCCAGCTCGCGCTCGCACGGCAACACCACCCGGCGGACGGTCTGCTCGTTGACGGTCAGCGTACCCGTCTTGTCGCTGCCGATGAGTGTGCAGCTACCCAGCCCTTCTACGGCTGCCATGCGCCGCACTATCACGCTGCGCTGTGCCATGCGGTTGACCGCAATCGAAAGCGCCACAGTCAGCGCCACCGGCAACCCTTCGGGAATCGCCGAGACAGCAAGGGCTACAGCTAGGAAAAAGACCTGGAGCAGAGGCATCCCCTGGGTCAGGGTGATTACGGCGAGCACCGCCGTAGCGCCCAGCACGACAAAGCTGATCACCCGCACAAAGCGCTCCATGCGGATTAGTAGTGGCGGCTTTGTCACGTCGCTGGCCGTTGTGACTTCGGCAATCTGGCCGATCTCGGTTGCCGCACCGGTGGCGACGACCACGGCCACTCCACGCCCGGTCATGATTGTTGCGCCGGCATAGGCCATATTGACCCGGTCGCCCAAAGGGGCATCGGGGTCATCAAGCAGGCCGGGGCGTTTTTCCACGGCCACCGATTCGCCGGTCAGAAAGGACTCGTCGACTGAGAGATTGGTGGTACGCAACAGACGTAGGTCCGCTGGCACCCGGTCGCCCGATTCGAGCAAAACGATGTCACCAGGCACCAGTTCCGTGGCGTCCACCTCGCTTTCAACTCCATTGCGGCGCACCGTAGCGTCGATCTGCAACAGGCTTTGCAGGGCAGCCGCGCTCTGCTCGGCGCGATATTCCTGATAGGTCCCCAACCCGGCGTTGAGAAAGACGACCACGAGGATAAAGATCGCATCTTTGAAGTCTCCGATGACCACGGCAACGGCGGCTGCGGCAAGCAGGATATAGATGAGCGGGCTTTGAAACTGGTGGAGGATGATCTGAAACAGCGTGGGCGGTTCTTGGGTCGGCAATTCGTTACGACCGTGGCGAGCCAGACGTTCTGCAGCCTGGGTCTGGTCGAGCCCAGCGAGCGTAGTATCGAGTTCAGCCAGGATGGCCTCGCCCGAAATCGTGTGCCAGGCTGGCGGGTCGCGGTCGGCTGGTCTGGCCTGTCTACCAGCCGTCTGTTGTGAAAGCATAGGCGGCTCCCTGAGTCAGAAGATCGGTTGTGCTGTGATGCAGAGACCACACTGGCCAGCGTAGCGCAGCCCTGTGCAACATACCGGCAGTATCAATACGAGTAGCCACGCACCAGCGGTCAATGCTGCAAGCCGCTAACGCGGAATAAAGGGTGATAGTATACGGAAGTTCAATGCGCTGTCAAACCGTGGTTCACTTCAGGATTTTGCGCTGCTTCTGACAGACAAGCCGGGTGAGAGCCGGAGATGGTCGATTCATCCAGATGCACATGGCTCTTTCCTGGATTGGCGAACACAGAATTGTCAACCGAACTGGTCAAACCGGGTCACCGGCAGGCGAGACCGGGGGCAGGTAGGTGCGGTAGGCATCGGTCTTGGCGGCGAGGCGCCCGGCCAGGTAAGGGCTGGCGGTGTGGAGCTGGGCGTGGATCAGCCGGGCATCTTCCCAGTAGCGCCAGATTTTGGTGGGCGTCCACCGGGAGGGCGGCAGGCGCAGATTGGCAATGCGGTCGGCCAGCTTCACCAGCCAGATCTCCGGCGGCTGTTGCTGGATACGGCGCAGGCTATCGGCCAGTTGCTCGGTCTCCGGCAGCGTGGGGTCTTTGCTCAACGCCTGCACTCCAGCGGCGACCTCCGACCCAAATTGCAGCTGCAACTGGTCCGCTGTGACACCAGAATCCTCCATGACATCATGCAAGAGGGCGCACTGGACGGCCAGATCTTCATTGCGGCCCGGCTCGGCGCGCAGGGCTGCCATCACCTCCATACAGACCAGACTCGGGTGGAGAATGTAAGGCAGGTCAGTATCTCGTATAGTCTGTCCCTGGTGGGCCTGCGCTGCAAACCAGTAGGCTTGCGTACAACGTTCCGGTGACCAGGCTGTGTTGGTCATAGTTTGGCCTCGCTGTTCGGGTACACCGCTAGCGGTCATCCGCAACTACAGGTTGTGCCTGCCGTTCCGGCTCGGAGGTGCGTAACCCCGGCAGCGCAACGGCGATAGCCAGGATAGCCAGCGCCGCCAACGCTGACTGAAGGGCGATGGTTGTCTGTACCCCATAGAGTTCGGCCAGAAAGCCGGTCTGCAACTTGCCCAACGGGTCCGAACCGATGGCCAGCACCAGCGTGCCCATGGCCCGGCTGCGCATCTCGTCGCTGGCCGCCAGCAGGATGATCGAGCTCTGCATAATGCCAAAGCAGGCCTGCCCGATACCGGCCAGGAGAAGCATCGTCCATGAAAAGCTGTAGACACCCGAAAGGGCAAAGGCAAAGAGACAGATCGACATGCCAAAGGTGCCCACCGTGAGGATCCAGCCGCCGCTCACCTGCTGGCGAATACGATTGATAATAAAGAGGCCGATAAAGGCCCCCACCCCCGAAGCCGCCCCCAAAAAGCCCAACCCTACCGGCCCCTGATCCAACACATCACGGGCAAAGACAGAGAGCAGATTCATATAGGGGAAATAGAGCAAATTCATCACCAGCGTAATGAGGATGACGGCCAGGATCGGCTGGCTGGAGCCGACATAGCGCAACCCTTGCGCCACCAGATTCCACGGCGAAGCGGCTGGACGCATACTGGTGCGCGCAATCGGCTGTTGCGAAAGGTGGCGCAAATTCCACAGGGCCATGCCAGAGAGAATCACCATGACTGTAAAACAGCCGTCGGGGCCTAAAAAGGCAATCAAGGCGCCGGCCAGCGAAGGGCCGATAATGCGCGAAATGCTCTGAGCCAGGTTCTCCATGAGCATAGCATCCACCGTGCGCGCCTTGCCGACCAGGTCGGGCAATAAGGCGCGGCGAGCCGGCCAGTCCAGCGCCCAGGCTGCACCCAAGACGAGTGCGGTGACATAGATCTGCCAGACCGCCAACCGTTCACTCCAAAGCAGAAGCGTCAACGAACCGTAGGCAAGGAAATTTGCTAGTTGGGCGCCCAGGATGATCCGGCGCCGGCCCAACCGGTCGGTCAGCGGCCCGGCCAGAAAGCCACAGACCAGAAAGGGCGCACTGCGGCAAAAGCCCACCAGCGCAACCTGCCAGGGTGAATTGGTCAACTCCAACACCAGCCAGCCGACGACCACGTTCTCCATAAACATCGTCTGCCACCAGAGCGCATTGCTGCTCAGCAGCCGCCGGTAGTCGCCGTTGCGCAACATTCCCCGCACCCGCTGCCGCAGGTGCGATTCATCGAGATTATCCAGCATAGGTCGTGTTCTTATCGGGTCGTTCCAAGCCCCGCTCATGATTCCTCATGGGGATGGCGGAGAGGGCGCAGCGGTCGCTCGCGGTAGGGATGGCGCGCCAGCTCGTCCTCATCCAGATCGATGCCCAGACCGGGCGCGGTGGGCAGGGTGATAAAACTGTTCTCAACCTGGAAGGGGGTGCGGTTGACCAGATTGCCCATCTCTTCAAAATTGACAAAATATTCGGTGATCAAAAAGTTGGTCATCCCGGCGGAGGCGTGGAGTGTGGCGGCCAGACCGGCGGTGGTGCTGTTGTAGTTGTGGGGCGCCACAGCAATATGGTAAGGCTCGGCCATAGCCGCGATCTCGCGTAACTCCAGGATGCCGCCACAGGCGCACACATCCGGGTTGAGAATGTCGGCGGCGCGACGCTGGATGATCTCCTGGAACTCGACCTTGGTGTAGGCTTCCTCACCGGTGACGACGGGCAGGTTGATGCCCTGTTTGGCCGCCGCCAGACCATCCAGGTCGCGCACCGAAACCGGCTCCTCGTACCAGAAGGGGCGGTAGGGTTCCATTCGTTGCGCCACGCGGATGGCGTGCATAGGCGCCAGGCGGCGATGCACCTCTACCAGGATTTCCACCTCTGGCCCCACAGCCTCGCGCACGGCTGCGACCGTTGCGACGGCCCGGTCTTCATCCTTGCGGTCGATATAGGCGCGCCAGGGTCCGGGGAAGGGGTCAAATTTGAGCGCGGTAAAGCCCTTTGCCACCACCGCCTGCGCCTGCTCGGCCACTTTTTCAGGATCACTACCCCCGCCCCACCCGTTGGCGTAGAGACGCACCTTGCGCCGGCTCGCGCCGCCCAGTAGGTTGTAGACCGGCTGCCCCGTGGCTTTACCGACGATATCCCACAGCGCATGTTCGATGCCGCTCAGCGCCGAATAAAAGTCCATGGCCCCACGCCGGGTGGCAAAGTCGGTGTAGGCCATGTAGGTAAAGTGTTTGATGTCAAACGGGCTGCGACCGGCCAGATAGCGCCCTAGCTGCTGGACATGCGCCTCGATGGCCTGGTCGCGATCCAGTTGTGTATAGCACTCACCCCAGCCGTGCAGACCGGCATCGGTCTCGACCTTGACAAAGAGCCAATGTTTGGCCGAGCCCGGGTCGAACAAAAAGGTTTTGACGGCAGTTACTTTCATCGCTGGTTCCTCTTTGCGGTTACATCAATGTAGATGTATATTTTGTAAGTCGGCCTTTAGTACCGGGTGTCCACTTTGGATAGGCGACGCAGCGCCGAATGCCCAGATTGAGGCTTTTGTTGTTTTCTGGATTCTGTTTTCTTGACTCCGCTTGACGATCAGCGCTTGGCCACGGCAACACCGGCCGGTTGTACGGCCGGCGCCGGCTCCTCCCTGGCGCCGGCCGCAGGTAGAAACGCCACCAGCGCCGCGGTCATCACCGGCACGATGCAGAGCAGCAACATCGCAGCGTAGAGACCCAAATGGTGCGGCTCGGCGAGCCAGCCAGTCAGTTGCAGTCCCAGCCCACCCATGGCAAAGACAAACCCCAACGCTACCCCGGAACCGACGCCGGCATTCTTGTAAAAGAGGCCCTGCGCCATGACCAGCATGGGCGGCCACGCCGCACCGGAGAAAAAGCCCAACACCGGTGCTATCAGAAACGCGCGCCAGTCGCCAAAGAGAAAGAGCGCGGCCATGAGCGGCGCCGAGATGAGCATTGAACCGGCCATGACCTTGCCCCCGCCGATCCGGTCGGCCAGGATGCCGCCGGTCAAGGTGCCAAAGGCCAGCGTGAAGAGCATCAACGATGAGATTAGACTCGCTTGCGTCTTAGTGAACTCGGAGATGTCAACAAAGAACTGGGGTAGAAACGACGAAAACGACTGTTGCGACGCCGCTCGCAACGACATGACCAGGATCAGCGCCACAATTGCCGTCATAGAGAAAGCGGGGTTGAGTTCGATCTTCCAGTTGGCCCGTTGCTTCTCGCCCTGGTCAATGCCGGCTGTGGCCTGGGCCTGGCTGGTCAAAAAGTAAAGAAAGGGGACGATCAACAGACCCACCAGCCCCAAGAGCGCCGTGCCGCGCACACCCATCCACCCGAGCGCCAACGCTGCGAAGACCGGGCCAACCGCAAAGCCAAAGTTGCCGCCCAACATAAACATGGCAACGCCGGCAGTCTTATTGGCGCCAGCGGCCTTGTTTGCCCCCGACGCCCCTTGGGGGTGAAAGGCCGCCGAGCCAAACCCCGCCAGGGTGGCCAGGGTGAGCGCGCTTTCAAAGGTGGGCATAAAACCGACCAGCCCTTGCAGCACCGACATCCACAGCAGCCCACCGACGGCAAACCAGCGCCCGCCATAATAGTCGCTGAAATAGCCAAAGATGGGCTGGGTAAGCGAGGATGTCAATGCATAAGCGCCCAACAGCAGACCGACCTGGGCCAGGCTCAAGCCCATCGCTTCTTTGAGATAGAGGCCAACAGCCACGGGCATGGCGCCCGCCAGCAGATCAACGCTAAAATGGCCGAGAGTCAGGCTCCAGAGGGTAACATTCTTTAGCAGCCCACGCATAAAGCTTCCTTCTCTGAGTTTTGCAGGATTGTAGGCACAAGTACCACCTGATCTTAACACAGGGGGTGTTTTCTGTCGATCTGGGCGAGTGGATCGTGTTACGTTCTGCCCCGGGGCAGGTATCGGCGCACGACACTGGAGAACCGGCTTGCGAAGTCTCGTCCTCTTGCTTGCTTTACTGAGCCGACAGATTCTGTACCGGCAGACTCTGTGCCAACGGTGACCGGTATCGAACGCACGCACCAACCGGCCTCACCCTCCACAAAGATGTGGAGCACGTGTTCACCGGGGGATACCAGTTGTGCGTCCCACAAGAAATCGAAACCGGAGGCGGCGTATGCCTCGCCATAGTGTTGCGCCAGATCGGGACGCTGGCGGCCATAGAGGGCCTCCCCCAACAGAGAAGAAGCATCGTCCAGCCGGTCGAGATAGACCAGAATGCGTTCGATACCACTCTGGGGTTGCATCTGGCTGATAGCCCAGCCGCTGATAGGGGTAGGGCCACTGAGCCGCTGATGCGGCTGGGGCGTGTCGATGGCGATGTAGAAATCGTCGGTGAGCAGCTTGGCAGCCGTACGGGGACCCTTCTCAGCCCGGATGACGGCGCGGTTTCCGTCGTAGACGTGGAGCAGCTCCGCGCGCGGGAAGCCAGCGGCCAACGTCGTCTCGATCAGGCACGGCACGGTAGGAACCCACCAGTTGCTGGGGTCGTTGTTGAGCGCATCTTGCACGTAGAAAAGGCTGGCGCTGACCGTGCCGAACCGGGTGGCTGGCTCAATCTCAGATTCAATCAAGGCCACCTCGCGGGTCACCGAGGCAATCCGTTCCAACGCCAAGAGGGGATGTTTTAGATGATAATAAACGCCAAAAAAGAAGACAATATCGAAAAAACCGAGCCTTTCCGGCGTAATATCACAGACATTGAGGTGATGGAATTCGGTCTTGGCGGAGCGGAGCTCGTGCGCCAGCAAGAAGCCACGGCGCGGCCACGAGTCGATAGCAACAACTTCCGCACCCCGCTCTTCGGCAAGAAAGGCAAAATAGCCGTCGTTACAGCCGATATCCAACACGCGCTTCCCCCGCAGGTCGTCTGGGATGCCAAAATAGGGGAGACGACGCGCCATGTCTCCAACACCGTTTGTCATTAACCCAGGGAGAATTTCATATTTCTGAAACCACTGTACCTCGTTCACCCGCTCTTGGAGACGCGTGAGTTCCATCGTTGGGTTGTTCCTTCCTCAGTATGCTGTGATTGCGGCGTAGTATACCGCACGCATCACCTCGGGAAGAAATCAGTTGGCTGGACTAATACTACAACCGCACTTAGCCGGAACCCGTGGCTGAGTCCACCGGGAGGTGGCCAGTGAGATTCGGGTCATTCAAAGGCTTCTGCGGCCACGGGGGCCCAGTGGGCGCGGAGGACGGCGTAGAAGTGCGGTAGTAGTACAAAAGAGGATGTTCTTTACTGGGAACGTGCCCGCGGGCAGCAAGAACAACGGTTGTCATTGGTATTCTTTTTCTATTCGCTTGTCACCACCATCCCATTTACCGTATTGAACGGGGTCTCCACCGGCCAGTCAATAGGCAGCTTCTCCCAACTGGCGCCAGCATCCGCCGAGCGATAAATATCATGCCGGGTAGCCGCGTAAAAGACACTGGGTTCCACCTGATGAGTGGCCAACACGTAGGCGCGTGTGCCTTGTGGGCTGGGCAATCCTTCATAGACTGGTCGCCAGGGGTCGCCGCCCACCCGGCGATAGAGCATTGCTTCGGCATATTGGTCATTGTGCGCCGAACGCGCGCCGGGCGAACCCGATACGACGATTGTCTCTGGATTGCCCGGATCGACGGCCAATCCCCACAGGTAGTGATGGCGCCGGCCCTCGTCGTCGCCACGCCAGGTGGCCCCGCCGTCGTGGCTTTCGGCAAAACCGCCGCCGGCTGCCTCGTAAATGACGCCCGGCGCTGCCGGATGGGTGCGCAACGTGTGGCAATCGTGTTGGGAACCCGGCTTGCGGTCTTCCCAGGTCTCGCCACCATCCAGGCTGCGCATCACGCCGCCTAGCTCGATACCGACGAAAAGGCGGTCGGCGACGGTAGCGTCCGGCTCGATCCAGCGTACATGGTGGGTCCACGGTCGGGGTGGGAAGCTCCAGGTCGGTTTGGAGGGCAAACTCTGCAAGGCGTGCTTCTCCTGCCAGGTGCGCCCACCATCTTCAGAACGGAAAAGCGCGCTGGGTTCCGTGCCAGCCCACAGCACGCTGGCGCCACCTACTTCTTCCAGCGGGCTGACCGCTACCGACATGACTGCCGGGTGGGGCAGTGTACCCGGCGCTGGATACCACGTGGCGCCCGTATCGTCGCTCACCCACAGACCGGCGTCAAAGGTGCCGCAATAGACGCGTCCAGGCTGGTGCGGGTCCACCGCCAGACAATGGCAATCTTTGCCGGCCAGCGCAATTTCCGGTACCCAATGACCATTCCGCTGACGTAAGGTGGCCAATCCACCGTGAAAGGCCAGGTAGATCTGTATCATCGTCGGTTATCTCCTTGCATGCTCACCCGGTTATCCAACCGGCCACCGCTCCCGCCAAGGGGTCGAGCGCAGCAGAACGCCCAGAAAGTTGCTTTTTTACCCATATCTATCTGCGCCGGGCGACCGCTGAGGATGCATGTACCATTTCTAGAAGTCTATACGGGGGCGACGGCTGGGGCTGTGGGTATGAGTACGATTGCCTGAGTGATAAGCCTCGCCTGGCAAAGATTAAGTTTCACGCAACAGTGGCCATGCCAGCACTATTTGTTTGCGAGATCACTGCTATGGCAGCCGTTGCCGAGGGCCACATTGCATAACCGGAATTGGACAGGAGAACTACGGCAACTGCACCCGCTGCATCTGCTCCTCCGTCTGCACCCTGATAGACTCACGAGACACAGCCTCACCGACCAACGTGCCCTCTGCCACTACGGCCCCGTCCATTCTCAAAGACCCAAACCTCGTTGCCGCCACAGTAGTAACAGAGCCAGACAAAGTTGTTCTCCTGTGCAGTCGATGGTGACTGCACAGAAACGCCATCGGGCTGTGGCGTCTCGGCGGATTGCCCCGTTGCGGAGCCGGCGCTGACAAAGTTGAGCACACCCTGGCCGGCGTCGTAGTAGATGGTCAACTGTCCGGCAGCCAATTCGTATTGCCCAGCGGTTTGCAACGCCTGAAAATATTGCTGCTCTTGCTCCATCACTACCTCGTCCACACAGGCCATGAGCGTGCTGACGATCTCGCCAAACGTGAGCATCCCATCTTCCGCCTGGTAGGGGGCACTATACGAGTTGCAGCCGCCGGACCCCCCGGCTTGTCCGTCGGCCTGGAACGACAGGGTGACTTCGCTGCCCTCTGCCACTGGATTCTCAGCGCCTGCTATACCATACGAAACCAGCGTCCACTGAGTGCCCACCAAATCGTCCGCTGTGCCGGGTGAAGTCTCTGGGGGTGGGGTTGGTGTTACCTCCACCGTGATCGGCGCACAGGCCGCCAATATAACTATCAGGACCAGTAGCAATCGTTTTGCGTGTTTCATGAGTCAAATCTCCTTGACAACAAGCCGATTCGTATGGCGCCGCTGATCACGCCCAGCACGCCACACAGACCAAGCCAGAGGAAGATCTCCGGCATCGAGCGGGCGAGTTGGGTATAGCCAAAGACTCGCCCCGCAGTTGCCGTGATCAGCGCGGGCAGCCCCAACAAGATAGCCGCCGGGACAAACGCCCACGCAATGCCCAAGACGAGTCGCCACATGGAAATGTTTTGGGTCCGCTCTACCCACCGGGGCAGGCGCAACAGGCTGCGGACCGCCAGCGCCACACCACTCAGCGTGACGAGCGCCATCAGCACGCCCCACACTGTGACGGTAAAACGCGCTGGGGCCGGCTGCCCACTAGTGAGCAGGGTGATCAGCCCATCTCTGATCGCCGGCGCCGCTAGCGTAATCGTGGCCAGCGAACTGATGTTGTAGAGCAGAACCAGCCCTTGCCCCGTCTCTGGCAACAACACAACATCGGCGAAGAAGACAGAGAGAATGCCATTGTGTTCGAGTAGACGCCTGCCGTTGTCCATCGTTTCCATCCAGCCCATGGCATAGTTGGTGTCGATGTTCGCCGGTGGTGTGTGCATCCGTGCAACCGCTTCCTCTGCTAATACCTGTGTTCCCTGGAAGCGCCCGCCATTATTTTGCATGATCAAGTAGTTCGCCATGTCCTCTGCCGTCGAGACCACGCCAGCGGCGCCGCCCAGGTAGCCGGACATCTCGTCCACCGCAACCGGTATCGCATAGACCACCAGGTGTCCTTGCGCCAGTCGCTCCGCCCGTTGCTTCGCCTCATCGGATGTGACGGCGTGAAATGTCTGCGCCATTTGCAGCGGCGCAAAGACATGGGTTTGCAGATAGGCCGAAAATGGCTGCCCACTGACCACCTCCACCACTCGCGCCAGCACTGCATAATTTGCATCCGTGTAGTGAAACTCGCGGCCAGGCGGGGAAACGGGCCGGGCCATAGGCAGGTCCGCCACGTATGCCTCGATTGTCATATACTGGGGCGGCTCTGCTGTACGCAGACCGGCATCGGCCAGCCCGCTGGTCTGGTTGAGCAGGTGGCGGATAGTGACCTGGCCCGCAGCCGTGGGGTCGGCGAGCGTAAATTCAGGCAGATACGTCTGCACAGGTAGGTCGAGCTCGATCTGCCCGGCTGCCACCAGCTGCATCACCGCCAGCGCCGTGAACGACTTGCTCAGCGAAGCGAGGAGGAACTGCGTCTGCGGTGTCACCGGCTGGCCCCGGCCGGCTCTGCCATAGCCCTGGACGTAGCGCACCTGGTCGCCCTGGATGATTGCCAGGGCAAGCCCCGGCACACGTTGAACCGCCATCTGCCCGGCAACAAACTGGTCGATGGCGGCAACATCCAACGGTGGTTGCGCTGTGCTGCGCTTAGCTCGAAAGACAACTATGAGGAGGGTACTCACCAACAGAAGCAGGGGATAAAGCCATGTACGTTTATTCCTCATAGCGAATCCGCTCCCCCTTTTCAAGCACGCCATTGGAAACCGGCTCCCGTGACGCACCATTCCAACGCTCATAGGCACGTACCCTGAACGGGATGATCGTTGCCGTGGGCGGGTCGCGGCCATCCATCACCTGCAAGTGCAAATGAGGCGCCAGCGACCGGCCAGAGTTCCCCACCTGCGCCACGCCCTGCCCGGCGTGGACGGCATCGCCGTCGGCAACGCGGATTGAGCCCTGGCGTAGGTGCGCCAGCAGTGCGACGATTCTGCTTGACTCGAACAGGATATAATTGCCGGTCGCCGGTCGCAAATCATCGGCATCCAGCGCCGAGCCGGGCCACACCAGACGCAGCGCGTCTACAATCAGGTTCACACATGCGGTCAGGCCATCCATCGCGAGCGGCGATCACCACGCCGTCAAACGGTGCGTAGACGGGTTGCTCCCAACTGTAGAAATGCTCGACAGGCATGCGACCGAGCACGGCATTCCAGAATCGCTTGGCTTGCGTACGGCCAACCACAACCGCCTGGAAGTCAAAGGCGAAACGGTCATGCAGCGGGCTTTTGGGCAGTTCCCACTCACCTCTCAATGGCAGTTCGATGATAGGCGTGACTGGCATGGTTATGCAGAAGGGTTCTTATTTGCTGCCCCCTGGCTTGACAAAGTTCTGCGTAAACGCCAACCCTGTGCGCCAATATTGGGTGGGTTCAAAGCCGGCAGCCTGGCTCAACTGCAGCACACTTTTCCGCTTCTGATAGTGCCAGTCACTCGTGATCAATGGCAACTGACTTGCCCTGAACAGGGTTAGTATAGGTTGCGGTGCTGCGCCAATCATGTGCTGGGATACAGCCACCAGATGCAACTTGAGGCACAACGGATCTATATGACTGTTTATTTGCGCATATCGAAGAACCACCAACGGGTGCCATACTCATCAATCGTGAGAGCGCCAAGCCCGTACCCAACAACTGGCCGCAGCCCCTCAGGCAAATGAGGGAACCGGCTGCAACATTTGCTGTATCTTTTGCAGGCTCCCCCGCAGCTTAATCTGAATCGTAACACTTCGCTGCTATTGTAGGAGCAGAAGGCGTTGCGGCGTCTGTGCAAGGGATATCCGTATCCATCATCAAAGGATGAGGGAAAGAATGACAGCTTATCCTTTTACCCAGGTCCGATTGGTACTTCATCTACTGGTCATACTTGCGCTATTGCTGGGAGTGTTGCCGCCGGCGCCAGTGCGGGCAGCGATTGGACAAAGAACACAGAGCGCAGAACATAAAACAGATGCGCCCCACCCAGCCCTGGCCACTCCAGTAGTTGAGGTTGGGGCGCCGGAACGGGAGAATGGAGAGCGTAGAACGCAGAACGTAGAACAGCCGGCCCTCCCGGACAGTACTCCGCTCTCTGCTCTGCGTTGTGAACGTAGAACGCAGTTGTTTTTGCCCCTGGTCTACGGCCAGACGCCGGCGCGGCCGGGAGTGGTGGAGGTGGAGGTGACGCCGGCGGTTGGCATGGCGCCGCTGACGGTGACGGTGGCTGCCCTGCTGGATGGCGGGGTAGCGGCGGAAGCGCCCTACGACTTTGCCTGGCGCTTTGGCGATGGCGCCCTGGCTCACGGTCCCACCGCCCGCCATGTCTACGAGCAGGCGGGGGTCTACACGGTAACGCTCACGGCCTCCAACGAACTGGGCGAACAGCGGGTAGACTAGACGGTGACGGTCTATGACCCGGCGCACTACACCGTGAGGGTTGTGGACGAGCAGGGGGGCCGGGTGCTGGCCACCGAAGGCGACCTGTGGCTCGACTTTGCGCCTGGCGCCCTGGGCGAACCGCACTACATCTTCATCCAGCAACTGGACCTGACTACCGTCACCACGGACACGGTGGATGGGTCGCCGGAGCTGGTGGTGCCCGGCTTTGGCTTGCCTTTCCGCCACGTGGAACTGCACGCCGTCCGCGTGGCCGACAGCCAGTGGCTGACCCACACGACCTTTGCGGCGCCGGTGACCATCACCCACGCCTATCATGGGGAGATCGTCGACCCGTTGCTGCCCCAGAGCCTGCACTTTCTCCACTGGGACGCAGCGGCGAACCGTTGGATCCCCCTGCCCAGCACGGTGGATCTCGAGTTGGGCCAGGTGTGGGCGCGGCTGGCGCATTTCAGCGACTACGGCGTGGCCGGCGAGCAGGCGGCCTGGCAGACGCCCACGCTGAATGCCGCCGAGGTGAGCCTGGCCAGGGGGCAGAGCAGCTACAGCTACGCCCTGCCGCTGCCGGCCGGGCCAGGCGGCTTTGCGCCCAAGCTCACCCTGAGCTACAGCAGCGGGCTGGTCAACGGCATGGTGGGGGCAAAGAACAGCGACGGCGGCTGGGTGGGCGTGGGCTGGACGCTCGACCTGGGGTACCTCACGGAGAAGCGACTCTCACTCAACGGTGTTTCGGGCGACCTCAAGCTGGGCAAAGATGGCTTCTATTATCTCGAGGAAGACCCCAGCCTGCGCATCCGGCGCATCGAGGGCGGCAGCGGGGGCAAGGCGACCGCCCGCTGGGAGGTGGGCGACCGCAGCGGGACGGTCTACCACTTTGGCCGCGCCGAGGACGGCGGCGGCTCGGTGGTGCTCTTCCGCCACCCCTGGAGCCGGGAGCGGTGTGCCGTGAAGATCGTGGCTTACAAGCTCTACAAGGTGGTGGATGCCCAGGGCAACACGCTGGAGATCAGCTACAACGAGATGCCCAACAGCGACCCCTGTGGTCAGGAGCAACTGGTGCGGGAGTCGTATCCCCATCAGCTGCGCTACACCACCAATCCTGCGGCCAATGACCATCACGCCGAGTATGTGGTGGAATTCGAGCTGGAAGCCAAGGGCTATTCGGCGGCGCACGAGGATGCGCATGGCGACATCCACTACCGCCTGCGCCGCATCCACATCGGGTATGACCCGCTGGAGGGCGGGCCGCGACAGCCCATCCGCACGTTGCGCTTTGCCTATCACGAGAGCGTGCAGGAGAAATACACGCTGCTCACCGGGCTGACGGTCAGCAGCGGGCCGGCCGACGAGGGGCCCGCCCTGCCAGGGTTGGCGTTCGTCTATGGCTCGCGCGACATCGGTGCGATAGGCGCTGGTACGTTCCAGCGTGATTTTCTCGCAACGGTGAGCAACGGCTACGGCGGCAAAGTCCAGTTCACCTACGCCACCGAAGCGTGGGACCACCAGCCGCTCTTCCAGATGGTGAGCAGGCGCACGATGGTGGACGAGGTGGGCGACCTCAGCGGCGAGTGGCGCTATCACTACCAGCAGCGCAACCTCAAACTGAACTCGCGCTGCCGCTTCCGCCATCCAGATGGTCACTGTGAGGGCGGCTACTGGCACTGGGGGGGCTTCGAGCGCTTCTTTGGCTTTGGCCGGGTGGAGGCGCAGGACCCAGCCGGGAGCTGGGTGCGCCACGACTTCCACAACGGGAAGGACGAGCTGGCC
>QEUW01000714.1 GCA_003577005.1 Chloroflexota bacterium
CGCATGGGCATCGACTATCTGCGCTTCTTGCGCGAATTTGGTGCGCGCGTCTACCACGTCCACGGCAAGGACACCGAAGTGCTGGCCGAAGAGCTTTACGAATATGGCCATGAGCAGCCGGCCACCTTTGCCAAACCGATCCGCTTTGGTGCATTTGCCTGGCGCTACACCATCCCCGGCCACGGTCAGGTGCGTTGGGTGGAGGTGATGCGCACGCTCCAAGAGCTGGGCTATCAGGGCTGTGTCTCGATTGAACTGGAAGACGCCAACTTCAACGGAGCCACCGAGAGCGAGCAGTTTGGTATTCTCCAGGGAGCGCGCTTCCTGGCTGGGGTGTAAAAGAACAGCGGTACACAGAGAGCGAGAAAAAACTCTGTGTTCTCCGTGCCTTCTCTGTGCTCTCTGTGTACCGCTGTTCTTTTGGTAAACCGCTCTATTGCTCTGCACTCTAAAGGCGACAAGATGAAGATCGACACGCAAATCTGGACCGATATCGATTTTGACAAAGACGGCAAACAACTGGGCACGCTCAACGCCCCGCAGTCGTTTAACTGGGCTGGTTGGGCCAATGTCTTTATTCCCATCGCCGTGGTCAAGAACGGCACCGGCCCTACGGCCTTACTCTGTGGTGGCAACCACGGCGACGAGTATGAGGGCCAGGTCACGCTGCTCAAGCTGGTGCGCGAGCTGGACCCGGCGCAGGTGCAGGGCCGGCTCATCATCCTGCCCATGCTCAACCGCCCGGCGGCGCAGGCCGGGATGCGGCTCTCGCCGGTCGATGGCCGCAACATGAACCGGGCCTTTCCCGGCCAACGCAACGACACGCTGACCGGCCTGATCGCCCACTATGTCGCCCATGCCCTCTTGCCGCTGGCCGATCTGGTCATCGACATCCACTCCGGCGGGCGCACGCTGCAATTTTTGCCGTCGGTGAATATGCACAACCTGGCGAACAAAACACAATTCGACGAGATGGTGCGGGCGGCCAAGAGTTGGGGGGCGCCCTACGTCTTTATCTATGAAGATGTGGCCGGCGAGGGGCTGCTGCCCTCATACGCCGAGAGCCTGGGCAAGATCACGTTAGGGACAGAAATGGGCAGCGCCAGCCAGTTTAGCGCAGGCATCTTGCGGCTGGTGGAAGATGGGTTGCACAATGTGCTACGGCTCTATGGCATCCTGCCCGGCGAACCCACGCCACCACCGACCGGCCAGCAGGTCGTCGCCGCACCCGAACGCGATGACTATCTCATGGCGCCGGTGAGCGGCATATTCGAGCCACTTTTGGAGATGGGCGACCCAGTGTCAGCCGGCCAACCGGTGGGCCAGATCTATTCGACCGAACTCCCCTTCCAGCCCCCTACCCCTGTCATTGCCCGCACTGACGGCATCCTCTTTGGCCGCTGTGGCTTTCCCTTGACCCAACAGGGCGCCTGTGTGGCGACCATTGTGCGGCCGGTGGAAATCGGTTAGGGCAACGGCGAGAAAACGCTGTGTCCAACGTTTCCCGGACGCGTGCGGCAACCATCGGCCAATACCGCCGCGCATTGGCCTTCACCCGGCTCATCTTGCTGTATGCGCTGCTCTGCTTTCTTGTGCTCTACGGTGCGCTGGTGTGGCGACAAGTGCGGGAAAACGGATGGGGCTTGGACAGTTCCCTTCCGCCAGTCGATTCGCCGGGCCGGCAGATCCCGTTTCTGGGCATTACCATCGACCTGTTCGATGCTGACCCGGCTACCCAGCAGACCGATCTGCAACGGCTACAAGAGAGCGGTTTCGGCTGGGTACGCCAACGTTTTGACTGGGCAGCGCTTGAACCCGAACCGGGACGGTATACCTGGGAGGCGAGCGATGCGTTGCTGGCTGAGATTGCGGCGGCTGGGTTGACCCCGGTCGTGCTCCTCGACGGTAGCCCCGCCTGGGCGCGCTATCCACTCGACAGGGGCCCCGCCGACAATCCCCTTGCCCCGCCGGCCGACCCAGCCGCCTTGGCCCGCTTTGCCGCCACCTTTGCCAAACGGTACGGCGATCAGGTGCGCTTCTATCAGGTGTGGCATGAACCCAATATCGCACCCCACTGGGGCAATCGCCATATCGAGCCGGTCGAGTACGCTCAGTTGCTCAAAGCGGCTTCCACTGCCATCCGCGGCGCCGATGACGATGCGGTGATCCTGTTGGCCGCCCTGGCGCCAACAGCCGACCGGGGGCACACGGCCATCGACGAGGTCTATTTCTTGCAGCGGCTCTATGCGGCCGGCGCTGCACCCTATTTCGACGCGGTGGCTGTCCAATCTTACGGTTTTGGCGCCAGCCCCGACGACGGGCGGGCCCGGCTCCCTCTGCTCAACTTTCAGCGGGTCAAGCTTATGCGCCGCACCATGCTCGCCGCTGATGACGGTTCCACCCCGATCTGGCTGGTGCGCTACGGCTGGAACACCCGGCATGATTCGCCCTGGCGAAC
>QEUW01000123.1 GCA_003577005.1 Chloroflexota bacterium
CAGAGACACGACAAAGAGGATCAAAAACAAGACAAAGAGGAACCAGGCAATATTACTGGCCGCCCCCGCTACACCGGCAAAACCGAGGACACCGGCTACCAGCGCAATGATCAAAAATAGAACCGCCCAACGTAACATAGGTATTCTCCTTTCACATCTCGTTCAGCCGTGCTTCCACGTCGAAGCGAGATTAGGGTGTACTTATCATAACGGACGGGAGCGGTCCCGCCGTTATATACTGGTGAGTGGAGATGGAACTAGGCCCCCTTCACCTCCATGTTCACGCAATTGATGATTCCCGTAGGACCATTCTGGCCAGTTCTACTTTACCACGAGGTTATCTCATACTGTATCCTCCACGATGGGGCCGGCGGATACAGTACTGGTCACATAATACGTTTTCTGGCGAGACGTAGCAGCGGCTTAGAACCTATCCGAATAACGGTTGTGGGTTCGACAACTACACCTGCGAATAGAGTTGGCCACAGAGTGATTCGGATAGGCACTTAGTAACGAGGCCGCGTAAGCACGCCAACGATTACCACCAGTATAGCCGAACCGATCACTGCCCAAACGATGGGAAATGGCTGGTTATCCACTGTAATAACAAAGAGTTCTGGCAATCCAAACTGCGTTGCCAGCCAGGTGCCCAGCCAGGCGCCGGCAAAGCCAACGACAATGGAAACCAGCAGACCGCCCAGCGAATAGCCAGCTATGGCTTGCCCCAATGCACCACATATAGCGGCAATGACCAACAAGATTAGAAAACCAACCAGTGACATGCTCTCTCCTTTCTGAACTTACCAGTAACCGCCATCTTTGAATAGCCATTTGGGTATCTAAGTAGTCTCTGGGATTGTGCGGTTGGGCCGTACTACTGGATCAAGTCCTCCGGCACCCCATCGGGAAACTCAGCAGCAATGGCCTGCTGAATATTTTCGATGCGGTTCTCTGGGTTGGGATGGGTGCTAAAGAACTCAGGTGGTCGGGCCCCTTCACTAGAGGCTTCGAGGATCTCCATTACGCGGATCAGCGCACGTGGGTCATAGCCGGCCTCAGCCATAAAGCGGACGCCCAGACGGTCGGACTCGAGTTCGTCTTCGCGCCCGTACTTCATATTGACCAGTTGGCCGATCAGGATCGCCATCTGCGCCGCATATTGCCCGCTTTGCGGATTTTCTGGGTCCGAAGCGGCGACCACCACAGCCCCGGTCAGCCCCTCGGTCAATTGAGCTTTGGCGATGCGTTCAGCGCTGTGCCGGCCTACTACGTGACCGATCTCATGACCCAAGACGCCGGCCAATTGTCCTTCGGTCTCAAGCTGTTCGTATAGCGCCTGAGTGATGAAAACCTGCCCCCCCGGCAAGGCAAAGGCATTGATCGTTTGGGAGTCGGCCAACAGGTGGCACTCGAACGGGTAGTCGCTATCGCGTGCCGCGCTGTTGCGTGCCAACGCGGCACAGATTTCATCTATATGCGCCTGTGCCCGCTCATCAGGATGGAGACCCCCGTGCTGTTGCGCCATCTGTGGCGCCGCTTGTAAGCCCAGCGCAATCTCTTGCTCTTTGGAAATGCTCACATACTGCGTCTCACCTGTAATCTCGTTAAACGAGCGCGAGCCAAAATAGCTGATCAGGGCAATAGCGGCAATCGCCAGTGCAACCAGAATGCGACCGCCGCCCAGCGCACAGCCACCGCGTTGTGGCCTGCGAGAAAGCCGAACCATAAAACCTCCTCATGAATTCAAGTGGAAACCAGTAATTTTCGAGACCGCCGGTGTGCTCGAGGGCTAGACCTAGGAATCTTGGGACAGAATCACGACACTGTACGGGCCCACTGCGATTGGGCCGCTAAACGGCAGCCCATCGAACTCGCCCGCTTCGGCGTTGACCGGATCCGTTGCAACGGCGCCAAACCCCTCGTCGTAACCCTGCCAGTCGCTATTGAAGCGCACCTGCCAGCTGCCGCCAGCAGGTAGACCGATGCGGTAGTCGCCCAATGCGCGGTTTGCCAGGTTAGCAACGGCAACGACGCTGTCACACGGGCCGCCCTGGTCCCAGCGATGGAATGCGATTACTTTTTCCTCCGGGTGCAGGTGATACACGGCCACTTGTTGGCCGGTAAGCCCACGTGTCGTCCCACGTAGGTTGCGTCGCAGGTGAATCAGGTCGCGATAGATAGCCAGAATGCCGCCAAGCGTCTCGACCCGCGACCAGTCGAGCGGATCCTCGTCGTGGAACCAGCGGTCTTCGAGAAATTCCTGGCCCTGAAAGAGCATTGGGATACCAGGTGCAGTCAGCAGCAGGGCGGCGGCCAAAGTGGAACGTTTCTTAGAAAACCAGCTCTCAACATTCCCTGGCCAGATCTCTTCGGGGATGCGCGCCCGGCCGTTGGCAACTTCGTCGTGCGACTCTGTATAAATGACCCGGTGGAAAGCATCGCCGTTATAGCGAGAGAGGAGCGCATCGCGCACGCTGTTCAAGTCGCGAAACGCATCATCGTTGGTGATGACCGCAGCGCGGATTGGATGGACAAAGTTGCCGTCCCACTGAGCGCCAAAACCTGCGCCACCTGCGCTCTGTTCTTTGACCAGGAACGTATTATCGCGCAGGTCTTCGGCAATGTTGAGCGCATTGGGGTAGCGAGCGCTGATCTCCTCGTTGATCCATTGCATAAGACCCCAACCTTCGGCCAGATCGGTAGCCGGGCTGCCTTCGTTGCCATGTACGTTGCGGATATATGCTGTAGCATCCCAGCGCAGGCCATCGACATGATATTCTTCAAACCACATGACCGCGTTGTCTCGTAAAAACTGGCGCACTTCGCCACGGCCGAAGTCGGGGCGAGTAGCGCCCCAAGGGGTCTCGGCGCGCCAGTCATTGTAGAAGTAGATCCCGCCACCGTCGTTCTCACTCCAGCCATCGAAGCGCCAGAGGTCCAGATCGCCCGGCCCCAGGTGGTTATAGACCACATCGACGAGAATGCCGATCCCGTGGGCATGGCAAGCCCTGACAAACTCCTGAAAGGCTTGTGGGCCGCCATATTCGCTTTCGATGGCAAAAGGGTGGGCGGGGTTGTACCCCCACGAGTGACCACCCGGAAACTCAAAAAAGGGCATCACTTCGACACAGTTGATCCCTAAATCACGCAGATGAGGGATCTGTTCGATGGCGCTGTGGAAGGTGCCCGGCCGGTTCCCAGGCTGTGTACGAAAGGTGCCGATATGTAACTCATAGATCACAAGTTCGTTCCAGGGCGGCAGAGTGTATGCATCTTCTGCCCAATCGAAGGAAGGATCGGTTACAATCGCGTTGCCTACTGAGCTTGTCACTTCGCGCGCGTACGGGTCGATACGCCACAGTTGCTGGTCTCCATTATGGATTAGATAGCGATATTCATCGCCCACGCGTGCGTTGGGAATATCGCCAGACCAGTAGCCGTGCTCCTCCCGCGCCAACGGGTTGGCTTTGGCGCCCCAATCATTAAAGTTACCTGCGACAAAAACCTGGCCGGCATTGGGCGCCCAGACTCGGAAGGACACGCCGCCATCAAACGGCCGCGCCCCCATGCCCAGGTGAGGGGAGGGGAGAGCGTTTGTTGCGCCGCGACGCTGGCTCTCCGTAGGCAGATGTTGGTCTGTCATTAAATGTTGTTCCCTTGTTCCTATTCGTGTTCTTATACGTTTACTGATGCGCAAGCTACCTGCTGATAAAATTAGCCGAACTTTGCTAGTCACAGCCAATGGGCATGCCGAAGCAGCAACTCTACTGTAAGAACAACCGGTTAAAGAGGGTATAGGTCAAGATACAGGGCACAGACAGATTCCAGACATACATTTCGCGTTCTCACCGGCTGAAGACGAGTCGTTGCGGCAGCTTTTTCGCTGCGGCCACACCTTTTCTCTTGGTTTTGCAAAGTCTGGCAGGATAGTACAGTGCTGTACCTTGAACTGTATCTTTTTAGGCGGTGGCGGTATAATCCAATTTCTTAGTACTTGCGATATAGTGAGCGTGGTTGAATGGATTCTGAGTATAGAGATCATAGACCTTGAGTATAGAAAACGGAGGTTATACGGCTTTACTTGTCGCAGGATTACTTGTTACAGGGCCGATAAAGATTTTGTGCAATCTATAACTCTCATTCGAGGAACGGCTGATGAGTACGGCAAACGGGCGTGTACCCCATTTGATTATATTGGCAAATGAACCTAGAATGTTGCGTGAAATGCTGCAAAGGGCGCTGGATGGCACGCCGGGTTTTATTGTTGTCGATCAAAATGCCGAGCTTCACCAGCTTGCCGACCTTTTGCAACAAGTGCAATTAGATTGGCTTGTGGTTACGCTTGGCGCCGATGGGGAGATCGAGCGCGAGGCTCTTGCCTGGCTAAAACGTACTCCCTCTCTCTCGTTGTTGGCCCTTACCGCCGACGGCTCGATGGGAGAGATCTTCCTCAAAACCTCTGAACAGGAAGTACTCAAGTTCACTCTGATCGAAATATCGCTCACTGCGCTCCTTACTATCTTGAGCTATAAGTGGGATGATCCGCACCTACCGCATGTGCTTTGTACTCTTCGGGTTCTTCAAGGTGGCCACCATCGCTACCAGGAACCGCGAGCGCAACGCATGGTCGGCTGGCGGCAAACTGTCAAGCCCCCCCTGGCAAAGTAGTGGTGGCGACTTAGAACCTATCCGAATAACGGTTGCGGGTTCGACAACTACACCGACGAATGAGCTTCGTCGCAGAGTTATTCGGATAGGCACTTAGTGGTTCTCTCGCTAAATAAATACTGTTTTCTGCCTTTTTAGTCGAGTGTCAGGCATGAATTCTGGTTTAGGAACTTAGCGAGAGGACCACTTAGTAGAGGTGACAACATAAAAGTAAAAAATAAAGGTAAAAAGGCAGGGGAGGCAGGCAACGCTGATAGTCTCTTTTACCTTTGCCGCGGCATCAAAGCAACCACGGTATGGTCAATTAAAGGACCATTAAAGATGTTAACTACTCATGAATGATCGATGGATCGGCACAAGAAATCGCCTCCTGGAAGGTCAGGAGGCAGAGCGCCAGCGCATCGCTCAAGCTTTGCATGATGGTCCTCTCCAAGATCTCCATAGTCTTGATTTTGGGTTGATGATGTTGGCGCGCCACCTGGACGGAGAAGCGGCCAAGAGCGAGTGGGTAGCTATGCGAACGACACTGCAATCGGTGTCGCGCCATTTGCGCACGTTGTGCCAGGACCTCCGTCCCCCGGCGCTGGGCCCTTTTGGGCTGAGTGTGGTGCTGCATTCGTACGCCGAAAATTTCCAACTGCTCCACCCGGAGATCAAGGTTGATCTCGATCTAGCCCAAGATGACCAGCAATTACCACAACCGGTACGGACTGTCTTTTATCGTATCTACCAACATGCCTTGCGCAATATCGCTCAACACGCAGAAGCTCAACATGTTCGCATTACGTTGCGCCTTACTTCTGGGTGGGTCATTATGACAATAGAAGATGATGGGGTCGGTTTTGATCCCTCGGGGATAGGGCTAGACTGGGCCCGGCAAGGCCGCTTTGGCCTTTTTGAGTCCCTGCAACTGGCAGCTGCTGTCAACGGTGAGTTGGAAATCGACTCTGCACCCAACCGTGGCGTCCGCCTGCGAGCCGTGGCGCCTCTTCCGTCACAAAATGGCGTTTCGCCCGGAGACTGAGGGATGTCCAAGATACGCGTCTTGCTGGCCGATGACCACCCCATTGTCCGTACAGGGATACGTGCCATGCTCCAGAGCGCGGTCGATATCGATGTTGTCGCCGAAGCCAAGAGTGGCGCCGAGGCGTTAGCCCTGGTAGAGTTGCTCCAGCCCGATGTCCTCTTGCTCGACATGGAGATGCCCGGCATGTCGGGGGTCGATGTGGCGAAAAGGCTCAAAATCTTAGATTCTGCTGTACGCGTCCTTGCGCTCAGCGCCTATGATGATGCCCAGTATGTCCGCAATCTGTTGGCTAGCGGCGCAGCCGGCTACCTGACCAAAGAGGAAGCCCCCGAGATGATTATCGACGCGGTGCGTGGGGTGGCGCGGGGTGAAGAAGGCTGGCTTAGCCGCCGGGCTGTCGCCAAGGTGACGGCCTGGGCGCGTCAGGAACAAGATGACAGCGGTAAAATCACCGAGCGTGAACAGGAGGTGTTGGGCCTGGTGGTAGCAGGCAAGACCAATCAAGAGATCGCCCTGGCGCTCAAGATCAGCGAGAAGACCGTGGAAAAACATGTCGGTTCGATCCTTAGTAAGTTGGGTGTCGCCTCCCGTGTCGAGGCGGCCGTCCAGGCTGTGCAACGAGGATTGGTCTGAGAAAGCTTAAGGTAGGGATTCCCCTACTCGACTGTAGCGTGACTCCCCATATACAACAAGCAAAAAGGGAGATACACTTCTGAAGTGTATCTCCCTTTTCGTTTTTCTTTGAATGTCTGCCAAGGATAGACTTTGACACTATGGAAACCATCATAGGCGCCCATCGGATGGGCAGCAAGTTCCAACTGTACAACGCCCAGCCAGACCATGTGACCCATGGAGGAGAGGACAGGATTGAGATCTACATCGTCCATCCAGAACCTGGCGAACTGGAAAGAATCAAGGTCGTATTGCAAGGCGAGCCCGATCTGGCGGTCAAGCAGTGCGCCACTTCCAGTGCCGAAGCCCTACAAGCACTTGCGAGTACCTCCTGCGATGTGATGTTGATCAGCTGTAGGCTGGCGGACAATGAAGCGCTCGCGCTCGTACAAGCGGTTGTGGCTGCGAATGAGGCGCCCAGAGTCTTGGTCACCGATATGCCCCACGACACAGAGACGGCTCTCCACTGGATGGAGGAGGGCGCCGCCGGCTATGTCTATGCGCATGAAGGGTGGGCAGACCTCGTCAAAAAGATTCGTGCGGCTCATACCGATGAATTTATGCTTTGTCCGGATATTGCCGCCGCACTCATTGCTCGTATTGCCGAACTCAAACAATTGGCGCACGAACTTGACGCTGGCGCTCTGGCGCAACCCTCGGTTATCTACGCCGAACTGACCCCTCGCGAACGCGAAGTACTCCACCTCATTGGCCAGGAGATGAGCAATCAGGAGATCGCCGATGCCCTTGTGATCGAACTGGGGACGGTAAAAAATCATGTTCACAACCTTCTGCGCAAGTTGGATGTTTGCAACCGCCGCCAGGCTGCCCAGGTTGCCCGCCAGATCATGGCCGAACCGCTGTCGGATCTCTCCAGCGGCTCATAGGACAGTGCTTTGCGCGTGTATCTTCGTCTGACTCCTTAATTAGTCCTCGATCTATAGCCAAAGATTTCTCTAGCCGTTACTATCTGACCAGATGCCCTTTTGCGCCGGCCGCCCCTTTGGGGCCGGCGCCAGAACCATGGATCCGATGATGCTACAAATGAGAAATCACAGAACAGACGCCTCGCTCGCTGCCAGGAGACCGATCTTATCTGGAACATTAAGGGCTGCGTCGTGGCTGGCTGCCGGTTTGGCAGGCGCCTATCTGGTCAACCGGCAGTTGAACCGGAGCGCCGCCTCGCTCGCCGGCCAGACGGTGTTAGTTACCGGCGGGTCGCGTGGCCTCGGCTTTTTGTTGGCGCAGGAGTTTGCCCGCGCCGGCTGCCGTATTGCCATCTGTGCGCGCGGGTTTGACGATCTACGCTGGGCGCGACAGCAATTGCAGCGCTACGGCACACCAGTCCTGGCTGTCCCCTGTGATGTGGCCGACCATGAACAGGTCGCAGTTATGGTAGAGGAGATTACCCGCCAGTTGGGCCCGATCGATATTCTGGTCAATAACGCCGGCATCATCCAGGTCGGGCCGGTTGAGACGATGCAGCTCAGCGACTTTCAGCTGGCAATGGATGTCATGTATTGGGGTATCATCCACACGACGATGGCCATCGCCCCCCAGATGATGGCGCGCGGCTACGGGCGCATCGTCAACATCACGTCGATCGGTGGCCGGGTCAGTGTTCCGCACCTACTGCCCTACAGCAGCGCCAAATTTGCCGCGGTCGGCTTTTCCGAAGGGCTAGCCGCCGAACTTGCGCGCGAGGGGGTGCGCGTCACAACGGTGACACCAGGGCTGATGCGCACTGGGTCACACCTTCAAGCCTTTTTCAAAGGCCAGCCGGAGAAAGAGTTTGTTTTCTTCTCTTTGTTGGCCAGCCTTCCCTTTATGTCGATGAGCGCCGAGCGGGCAGCGCAACAGATCGTAGCAGCCGTGCAGCGTGGCGATGCGGAAATCACCCTCACACTCCCGGCACAGCTTCTGTCTCGCATCCATGGCCTGTGGCCCGGCCTCACCACTCGTTTGTGGGGCACATTCAATTCCCTGCTCTTGCCGGGCGAAGGGGCCGTCCGCGATCGCGGTGTGCGTGGCCAGGAAGTGATGGCCCAGATCCCCTCACAGCGGCGCAAGGTGCTGGATCTCCTGCTGGTGCAGGGCCAGCGGGCGGCAGAGGAGTATCAGAACCTGGGTCCGGTCTTGGAAAGGCAGAGAGATAGATAACCACCCTTAGCCAGTGGCCGACCGGTAGCAGCCGAGCCACAGCAGTTCCAGGCGCAGTACAATCCGGTCCCAGCTCGCAAGCCAAACAGCGCCATAAAGCGGCGCCAGCCACTGGTCCACGGGGCACAAGAGGAGTGATCGATGACAAACAAACGACAACAGAGAGCACAGCGGCGTCCCGATGAAATTGAGTCGGATGCACAGCTTGATAGCAGTGAACTCGATAACGATGAATATGTGGCGATTTATGAGACGGCCCCCGTCGAGGTCAGCCTAGAGGAGCTGGAAGAAAGTATGGAAGACCGCCGCCGCCAGCGCGAGTTTGACGAAGATGGCCCATCTGACACCCAACACAGCGACGGCTCCGCCTACTATGCTCAGAAGGCGCAGATCCAGGGCCTCGTCTATACACCTCCGGATGACCCGCCCGTGATCCCCAGCGATGACTTGGAGGGCGTCGAAATCGCTGCCGGCTTTAGCAAGGCGCTCGAGGAGGAAGCCGACCCACGCCCAGAGACCATCCCCGGCCGTATCGCCAATACAGACGCAGATCTGGAAGACAAGGTTCGCTATGTCCTCCACAAAAGCAGCGAGAGCGCACAGCTTGATGCGCTCGACGTCCGTGTCGAAGACGGCGTTGTCTACCTGCGTGGCACGGTCGAAACGCTGGAAGACATCGACATTGTAGTCAACCTGGTTCAAGATATCGACGGCGTTGCCTACGTCGAAGAGGACCTGGATGTAGCTACGCTCTAACGATGAACAACACCCACCGCACGAAAGTGGTCAATGTCCTGGTGATCGGCACGGGGGCAGCGGGATTGCGGGCGGCAATCGCTGCCCATGAGGCCGGTTGCGAGGTGCTGGTTGTGGGCAAGCGCCCCCGCAGTGACCCGCACACCGTGCTGGCAGCCGGCGGGATCAACGCCGTGTTGGGCACTGTTGAGCCGCAAGATAGCTGGCAACAACACTTTGCCGACACGCTGCAAGAGGGTTATTTTCTGGCCGAGCCACGCGCCGTCGAACTCCTGGTGCGCGAGGCGCCGGCAGCTGTTCTCGAATTGGCGGATTGGGGCTGCCAGTTCGCCCGCACACCGGATGGCAAGCTCGACCAGCGCTTCTTTGGTGCCCATAAGTACCGCCGCACCTGCTATGCCGGTGATTACACCGGCCGAGCGATCCTTGAAACGCTGCTCAAGCGGGTGAACCGGCTGCGGATTGCGATTCATGAATACCAGTACGTGAGCCGGCTCCTGATCAACGACCGGCAGTGCTATGGGGTAATGGCTTTTGATCTGCACTCGGGTGAACGGACGGTCTATCTTGCCGACGCAGTTATACTGGCGGCGGGTGGTCACACCCGTTGCTGGCGGCGTAGTTCATCACGCCGTGATGAAAATACCGGTGACGGTATGTGGCTGGCCTTGCAAGCCGGTTGCGAACTCATCGATATGGAGCTTGTCCAGTTTCACCCCACTGGCATGGTTGCGCCCGAGACGATGGCCGGTACCCTGGTGACCGAAGCGGTGCGCGGCGAAGGCGGTCGCCTCTACAACAGCGAGGGTGAACGGTTCATGGAACGCTACGACCCCGAGCGGTTGGAGCTTTCGACACGCGACCGCATTGCCCTGGCCAATTACACCGAGATCAGCGAAGGCCGCGGCGGCCCCAATGGCGGCGTCTTTAGGGTACAACGATCTGGCCCTGGCGCTTGATCTCCAAGGGGCGCTGGCTGCAGCCGAGGCGAGCCTGCGAGGCGCCTTGGAACGGCGTGAGAGCCGGGGTGCGCACCAGCGCAGCGATTATCCAAACCTCGATCCCGCGCTACGAGTAAACTTTGTTACCCGCTTGAACAGGGAGGGAGAGCAACATATACATGTGCTCCCCCTCCCTCCGGTTCCCTCTGGACTTGAGGCCTGGCTGGATCATAGCATCGAAACACCGGCGGCTGAAAAGCTACTGGAGTAAGATGCTCAGCCGTTCAACTGCCCGTCTCACCTTTCGAGGGCGGGCAGATCTAATTCCTCGGCAATATCGGGACAACAGACCCACAGCCAGGCCAGTGCAGCCTGCTGTTGGGCAAAGTCGGGCGCGTGGGCCAGATCGTGCAACGCATGGGCGATCGCGCTGTGGGTGATTTCATGATTGGTAGCGTCGGATGCAGGAGACGCTTGCCCCTCATCCGGTTGCGTTTGGTTCCAAAAGCTGCTCATAGATGCTCAGTTTCAAGTGAACTTGTACTTCGTTCTGCGAAAAGACAACGCACCGGGGACAAAAGGTGGGATGCACTCTGCAAGTGCATCCCACCTAAAGGAAACGGCTCAATCGGTACAGGCACTCAAGCAGCGGCGGCCGGTGTCCGGTTGGTCTTCACTCGTTGGCGCTTGCGCCGCAGGCTCTTCAAACCATCGATGAGCCGTTGGATCTGCTCGGCGCTGAGTTGCGCACTATTGTTGGTCTGGCCTTCGCTGATCCGCTCGACATTGTGCCGGCTGACCTGCGCCCACTGTTCACCGTAGAGCTGTTGGCCCAGGTCATGAAATTGTTTTTGCAGGAGGGTCATCCGATCTTCATCGTGTGACTCATTCTGTGCTTCATTCTGGGCTGACGCCTTGCCATTGGCCGCCTCCCCCTCATTGCGGGACCTCTCTACGCCCTGGACGCTTCCCGCCGCTTCGCCTGCATCCGCGCTGGATTGTGCCTCCGGCGGCGGAGTGGTCTCGTCGGTAGCTACGTCGCTATTGAGTGCGTTGCGATAGTGCTGCCAGACGATCTGTTCTAGCCGCTGTTTGCCCTTCTCGCTGAAGTAGCGGTTCTCGCGGCTGTATTCTACCCAGATGCTCGGCAGATGGTAGAGGTAGCGACCCAGGCCAAACATGGCGCACGCCCGTTTGAAAGCTTGCGCTTCGGTGGCCGTGCCCGCGATCTCAGAACGCTCGGACTGAGCGTCAGGCTCGCCAGTGCTACTGCGCGTGACACCATTGATGGTCAGGTGGCAGATGATGCGGTCACCCCAGGGCGTGTAGCTCACGGACCAGTCCATCCCACAAACTTCGTCGAGACGATTCTGGTACGCACGCAGGTCGGCGTACGCCAGGCCCAGCGCCCTGGTCTGATCGGCGTTCACGGCGCCTGGTCGCCAGGTAACTTGCGAAGGGTGAAAGGGTTTGCGCAATTCGTTCAGGATCTCAGTCATGTGTTCGGTGTTCATGGCTCTTCTTCTTGGCAAATGGCATTGTTTGCGGTACGTGTAGATAATCAACGGCGTAACACTTTCTGTTGCGAAGAGCGGTTGTGGCGCCGCTACGCCGAAACAGACGTCTCTTCGTTCGATCCGAATAACTCCGCGACCGAGCCGATTCACCGGTGTGGAATTCAGGTTCGCAACCGTTATCCGGATGGATTCTCAGTACAGAAACGGGTGTTGTGAGTGATGGTCTCCAATCGTTTCTTCTTCCATTGCTTCGAGTTCAGCCGCCGTCAGCCTTGCATAGGCCGGCTGTGTACTCGTGTCTAGCTCCTCTAAAATAAACTCCATGAACTCGGCTTCGCTCATGTTCTCGGTGCAGACCTGGGTGGGGGCGCCTCCGTTCGCCTGGGTGGCCGGCGCATCTTCGCCCCGGTGGCGCAACCACTGGTGTGCATAGTGGAGAAAGTCGCCGACGTTGAGGATGGCCGAAGTTACCCGCACATCAAGCCCTAACTGGTCAAGTGTGGCGAGCAGATCGCGGTCGTTGTTGCGGATCTGTTCGAGAACATGGTCCAAGAATTGGGCCTCACTTGAGTTATGGGTGACAATCGTCGTCACCACAACCGCAGTCGTCATCTTGTGCCTTTTCTATCACTCCCTCTCCTACGGTAGCCCGATGTCCGACTCGCCGTTCAAGCACATCCGGGTTCCGTATGGGAACAGCGCCAGCAGGCTGGCGGACAATACGACAGGCAGGTGCCCGACCTGGACTGCATCGCACACCCGCGGATGCCTTGTCCGGTTCAGTAGAATAGACAAGAGCGATCCAGAGATGCAATGGTTGACAAGGGGGAGTAAATTTGTCATGATAATTATCCTTATTTTAGTACATTTGTTCTGTCATTGTAGTTACAATTACAGGAAAAAGCAACGAAAACCGCTTTATTCGTAAATACGAGAACAGCGTTTGTGTAGTGACAATCAGAATTTCGATCATCCTGCCATTTTCAACCAAATACCAACTTACAATCATCCACCCGTGGCTGGACACAGGTCTAGCTCCACCCCAGGCGGAGGAAGAGATGACGCCAAACAGCGTGGGACGCCCCCCCAAGGGCGAGCGGCAGAAACGCCGGCAACTCCAGTTTAGCCTTTATACAGAGGACATCGAGCGGCTGGAGGAACTGACCGACAATCGGAGCGAATTTATCCGTGACTGTATCGCCAAAGCGTGGGAGCAAAAATATGATGGGGAACAGACGCTCACCATCACCGTGCCGCGCTGGCTGGTCCAGGAGATCCTACAGTTGCTCAAGGAGCGACTTGGCCCCCAGCGCGCTGATCTTGCGGCCGCGCTGATCGAGGAATTTTCTGTCTCTCCGCGGAGACTTGTAGAATAGCGGCTAAATTTTTTCAGCCGCGGCTTCCAGTTGCCCGAGACAGTGCGCCGTCCACGCAAAAAGAGCGGGGGCGATAGGCATCGCCCCCGCTCTTTTTATCACGGATGCAGTTAGACCCAACCGTTAGCCACCGACCTGTTCCCCTTCAGGGGTCACAAGATACCAGACATCGCCCACCTCATGTCCAGTTGTATCGCCCGGGGCTTGATCATCGGCGAAATAGTAAAGCGGCCAGCCGTTATACGTCACCTGTTGGGCGCCGTCATCACGCGTGATGACACCCAACAAGCTCTCGTCGACACCGGAGCCGGCCTGGGGTTCACCGGTAGTGGTCAGCGGGGGCCAGCGTTGGAGACACCCTCCGGTACAGGTGCTGGTGTTAGGGGTATCTTGGGTAAACAAGTAGAGCGCGCGCCCCTGACCATCGGTCAAGATGTCGCCGTGGACGGGATCATTCGTCACCATAACCATTGCATCCATCATACCGGTAGTATCGGTAACTTCAGCGGTGCCGGTGACCTCAGGGGTGGCCTCCATTTCGGGCGTGCCCGTCATCTCGAGCGTATCGGTGATGCCTACTGTCTCGGTCATGCCCTCGGTGTCAGTGATTTCGGCCGTAGCCTCCAGCTCGGGGGTTTCTGTTGCTTCTTCCTCTGCAGCCTCTGGGGTCGGTGTGTCGAGTTCGACTGTGGCAGGTGTTTCGGCCGCGGCAGGGGTGCCTGGAACAGCCCCAGGAACCATCTCACAGGCGGCCAACACAAGCACCAGCGCAACCAACACGGGTACAAAAACAAACCAACGTCGCATAGTCTCCTCTCCTCTGCCATCTGATGGAGAAAACGATACTCACGACACTGCAATTGGGGATCGGCTTCAGGCAGCAAAAAACGGATCAAACTTTATCTTATAAACAGGGTCGGCACATTTGACGCGTTCCATGGTGGCAGCTGCGCAACGAATTCTCACCATGGAGTGCCGGCTGCGCGTTCTCCTCCAATGCGCCGACCCTGATAGTGGGTGCCGCTCTGCAACTATATGCGCATCCGGATAGGCCGTCGACAGAACGAGATAGGGCCGCTAGATATAGCTCCGGATACAACGAGAAGGCAACGAGAGAAGGTGTATCTGCCAAACCAAGTGCTGCGCATTGGGCCCAATGCGCAGCACTTGTGTCAACATCTCAATGTTGTATCTATCTTCTACTTGGTAGGTAACGCCACTGCCCGACCACAGTTAAGTGTTGCGCTACCACTTGGTAGTAATACGAAGTTTATAGTGAATAGCGATTCTTGGTGCGTGACTGGGTCATCCGGGTGGCGGCTGCGGCCACCGCGCCAAGAGCGACGCTGGTCATGATCATCCCCAACCCGTTGCCTGCCTCGGCTGGGCGCCGCAGCTTCTCCAGTGTTTCCAGGTTTGGCGGCTCGCCGTGAACTCGAGTTTCACTTTCAATGGGTGCATACAGATTGTCTGGCGCATCGGTAGCTTTGGGTTGACGGGTGCGTTGGCCGCCAAAGCCAAAGGTCCGCAGGTATAGATCCACCAGGCCGGGCATCAACATCTGGCCGGTTATCAACGCCTTGCCGGCGCCGCCGACAATGACATCTCGTTCAGGATATTCTGCGGCTGTGAGGATCGCTTCGGCCACCTGTTCTGGTTCGTAGATTGGAGGCATTCCTTTCGGCTTTACACCGATCTTGGTGCGCGCATGGTCAAAGAGCGGGGTATTGATCGAGGCAGGCATGATGTTCGTCACGCTGATATTGGCTTTGGCATGGCGCAGTTCAATCCGCAGCGCATCCGCCATCCCCTTGATGCCATGTTTGGATGCTGCATAGGCAGCATGAAAGGGAAGGGCGCGTACCGCTTCGACCGAAGAGACAAAGATAATCCCGCCGTCGTCGGCGTGGCGCAAGAGCGGCAGCGCAGCCATCGCGCCGTAAGCCGCGCCGACGAGATTGGTCTCAATAACCTGGCGAAACTCCTCGGGTGTGGTCTGTTCGAGTTCGGCATAGAGCGAGACCCCTGCCAGGTGGACCCAGGTATCGAGCCGGCCATAGCTCTGTTCGGCGCGCTCCGCCACATGCTGTACTTGCTCAAAGCGCGTGACATCGGCGGGCGCGGCCACGGCCTGCCCGCCCCTACGCTCAATCTCCTCGACCAGCGAAGTCACCCCTGCTTCGCTACGAGCAGAGGCAACAACCCGTGCGCCACGCCGGGCAAACTCGAGCGCTGTGATGCGACCGATGCCGCTCGATGCCCCCATGACAACCACAACCTGCTGATGAATCGGTTTTCGCTGCATTGGGCTTCTCCTTTTTACGATCAACCAGACACCGCTAAAGCTGTGCTGGAATCAATTACATCCAAGAACGGTAACAAAATCGGTGCGTCAGAAGGTGGGCAACGTACCGCAGTAAAGGCCCTATCCCGAACCATTGTTCCAGAATTGTCCAGTAATATCAATTGGGGATAACCCTACCTGCCTGGGTAGAGGGTGCATTATATCCTTTCGTATGTCTGGCCGCTGGGTAACTGTCCATTTGCCCGATCTTCCCGATGGGTTAGACTCTCTGCCACGAGCGCACGGAGCCAAAGGTTTTGGCGATGGCGCCGCGCTGGACCCTTGATGGACCTTTGTCCCAACGATGTAAAAGACGAGATTTCTGGTCAATTGTCCATCGTCTGTGGCCAGCAAACGCAAGTATATTAGGGAGATTCAGCCATAAAACTGGCCGAATCATGTCCAAAGGAGATAACGATGAAGATGATGAATCTTGAAGATCTCTATGTCGATCAGTTGAAGGACCTTCACAATGCCGAGAAGCAACTCGTGCAGGCTCTGCCCAAGATGGCGCAGGCAGCCAGTTCAAGCGAATTGAGACAGGGCTTCCAACGGCATTTGGAACAGACACGCACGCATGTTGACCGGTTGGAACAGATCTTTGGCCGGATGGGTATCAGCCCAGGCAACAAGAAATGCGAGGCGATGGAAGGTCTGATCAAGGAGGGTGAGGAAGCTATCCAACTTCAGGGAGACCCCAATGTGCGTGATGCCGCGCTGATCGCCGCAGCGCAACGGGTGGAGCACTACGAGATCGCCGGCTATGGTACGGTTCGCACCTTTGCCAATCAGTTGGGATTTAACGACGACCAGCAGTTGCTCCAGAAGACCCTGGACGAAGAGGGCGAAACGGACAAGCAACTGACTTCGCTGGCCGAAGGCGGCCTCTTTAGCACTGGCATCAACGAAGAGGCAGCCGAACCGGCGACCGCGGGCAACCGCTGGTAAACGCAGCGGCTGGGCGGTATATACGTTGAGAGGTTTTAGGAACAAAGAGGCCCCGGCTGAAAGACCAGGGCCTCTTTGCGGATGCGATACATCTCCAAAAATCAAGATATCTGCTTTCTAGAGCACAACCAGACCTCCGGGAGGTGACCAGAATCAGCTTCGTCATTCAGACTGTTTGTGGTCACCTCCCGGAGGTCTGGCCGGCGACAATCGTCAAAGTCTTGTTGTCGTCCTAATCGACCAACTCAAAAATTTCCTCGAGTGCAGTCGGCTCATCGGTGCGCAGTTGCACGTCACCTGCTTTGTCGACCAGCAGTAGAGCAAATTCGTCCTCGGCAATACCGAACTCCTCCCGTAACTCAAGAGGGAGGGAGGATGCTGATTGGGTGCCGGCAAAGTTGCTCTCGCCATCGGCAAAGAGCCGGGCAATGACGATATCGCGTGCATTGCACGCTTCGGTATGGCCATCCAGCAACTCCAATTGTTTCTGATAGGCCGGGTCGGTTTCTGCCGGCGCAAAAATGAGCAGTAAACGCTTCTTGCCCCGATATGACTCCAACGTGGATTGCGCCAACTGGCTGCTGTTGGTCTGATTCATCGTACTATCCTTTCTCGCTCATGCCTGTCTACCCGCGGCGCAAGCGCACGTACGGGTAAAGATTAAAGACATTTGACCACATATAGCGCCCCTTCGACTCAGCGGCCACCAGACCGCGGTAGACATCAGGGGGCACGTGAAAGTAGCGGTAGATGCCGCCGGAATTGAAGACGACCTCTAGCGTTTCGGTGGCGGCGTTGTAGCCGATAGCGTACAGCATGGTGGAACGAACCGTCACCAGTTGGGCGACCTCTGTCTCGATTTCGCGTAGACCCCCGATCGTCAGCCAGTCGGTGATTGCCTGCGCCATACGCACCAACCGCTGCCGGTAGGTGCGCAACCATTCGTCGAGCGAAATGCCCTCGCTGCCGCTTAGTTCCGGCTGCGCCCGGCGCAGCAACGTCCCTAGTTGCACCTTTTCGTCGCGTGAGAGGTCTGTTATGCGAGATGCGACCTCCCTGCCGGCCACCTCTGTATTGATCGCCAGGTCCACCATCCCCTGTGTCAACCAGGATGAAAGCACCTCCTCCAGAGAAGTCTGCCTCTCTCCCGCTTCAGCCTCCGCCTGTTGAACCAGTTCATCTGCTAAAGCCAGCGTTACTGTTCTGCTCACAGCTTCCTCCGGTTGAGAAAATGATAAACAGCCGAACAGGGAAAATTTGTGTACAATTTGTGTTGCCTCTCCATGTCTGTAGCGACATCGCGCTGATTCGTTTTACGAGCTTCCTGGCTCCAAACCGGGGCGTGGCGCCAGCGT
>QEUW01000715.1 GCA_003577005.1 Chloroflexota bacterium
TCAGAAAAGCCAAACCACCGCAACCCGACATTGTTACCGGCGCTATACCCCAGATTGGTCCGAAGCACCAACACCTGCACCCCAGGATACTTGGTCTGCACCATCTCGACGCTGCCGTCACCGCTGGCGTTATCCACCACGCAGACCTGATAGCGAAAATCCCCCTGACAGGCCAGCACCGAACGCAAGCAATCGTGCAACAGTCCTATCGTATTATAGCTGAGGATCACAATACCCAGGTCGACCCCCACACTGCTCTGCTCACCTGGCCCTGGCGCAACAAATGTCGCCTGCGCCGGGTCGTTTGTGGCCTGATTGCCGTTGCCGTGCCGGAGCGCAGATGGCGATACTGCCGTGAAATGACCTTCCATAGGCCCTGGATTGTAGCACATCCACCCACTCTGGTCAAAGGGTTCACGATTTCTAAAGCAGACGATTGCTCTACGATTCACCGGAACGTCGCCGAGGTCGGCGCTGCGTCAGGGGTGCAACGCACTTTGTGAGTGCATCGCACCGGAGAGGCTCTGCGATTCACCGAAGCGCCTGGCAGAGCGCCTGTTCCAGGATGTGGGCGGGCGTCAGTTCCGGCAGTTTCAGGTAATGCGCCGCGACCTGGACCAGCGCGGCCTGGGGCAACAACCCGATCAACTCCGACCGCTCGACAGCTATGCCCTGTTCGGTTGCCAGGTGCGCAACCGTCTCCATCACCACGGGTAACGGCGTTTGGTCGATATCCACCAGATTAATGCTGACCTGTGCCTGGCCGCCTACCAAAAGACCAAGCGCTTTCACCCCTGGGAGACCCCCATTGCTGGCCCGGATCGAGCGGGCGATTGTCTTAGCGATGCCCAGGTCCGGTGTCGTTAAAAAGATGTTGTAGGCAATGAGAAAGCGCCGCGCACCGACGACTACCCCCCCGGCCGGCCCCACCCGCGCCGGCCCAAAGTCGGGTTGGCGGTGCGGCAGTTCGATCTCCGCTACCAGGCGCTCGAATTCACCTCGCCGGATGTCAGCCAGATTGCGCCGGTCCGGTCGCAAGGCAGCCGCCTCGTACAGGTAGACCGGCAATCCCAATTCCTCGCCGATGCGTTGGCCCAACCCGCGGGCCAGATCAGCACACTCTTCCAATGTGATCCCGGCAATGGGCACCAGCGGCACCACATCGGCGGCGCCCAGCCGGGGGTGGACCCCGCGCTGTTCGTACAGATTGATCTGCGCAGCGGCGACCTGCACAGCGTTGAAAAGTGCAGCAACCACCGCCACTGGCTCACCGGCAAGTGTAAAGACGCTGCGGTTGTGGTCCCAGTCGCTGGTCTGGTGGAGCAGATAGACGTCCGGCGTCTGAAATGCGGCGGCGATAGCGGCAATCACTTCGGGCCGGCGCCCTTCTGAGAAGTTTGGCACAGCCTCGATCAGCACATTAGGATTAGCCATCATTACAATCGTTTGGGTTCTCTCAGAAGCTATCTGAAAAGTAGGGTGATAACCGGTGCGTGGCGCCTTTCAACGAAGCCAACCTCCCAGGTGCATCGCACGCTTTGCGTGCAACGCACCAAGGCGACAATTCCCCTTTTCAGACAGCTTCTCAGATTAGCCAGGCTTACTTCTACAGATGACCTGGTGCGTTGCACTTGTGCAGATGATCTCTTTATCCAAGGGTACGAGCCATTTTGAACGGACGCCGCACCTCATGAGCGCAAATCTCACGGCGCCCGGATTGGAGATCGACAATCGAAGATTGTATGATAGCTGTCATGCAGCAAAGAGAGAAATTTGGTGAACAACAAGAACAAGTTGACTCCATGCTCTGGGACCGCTTTGTCCAACACCACCCTTCGGCGCACCTGTTGCAGACCAGCGGCTGGGGCGCCCTCAAGGGCCGCTTTGGCTGGCGCAGCGAGATCATCACCCTTTCTAGCGCAAGTACTAGCGTGGAGGCAGGTGCCCAGGTGCTCTATCGTCGCGTGGCTGGCCTCACCATGGCCTATGTGCCACGGGGGCCGCTCACCGACTGGAATGACCCGTCGCTCACTGGCGCGCTGATCGAGGCGTTGATCGCTGCCTGCCGTCGCCAGGGCGCCCTCTTCCTCAAAGTCGAACCTGAACTGCCCGACACAGGAGCCAACCGGGCGCGCCTGGCGTCCTATGGACTGCGACCGAGTCCGCAGACCGTGCAGCCGCCCAGTTCCATCGTGGTTGACCTGTGCGGTGATGAAGACCAGATCCTCCAGCGCATGAAGAGCAAGTGGCGCTACAACATCCGCCTGGCCGAACGCAGAGGTGTCACCGTACGCTGCGCTACCCGTGGCGACCTGTCTGTCTTCAACGAATTAATGCACACGACAGGGACACGCGACGGCTTTGCCGTCCACAGCCCGGGTTACTATATGGCCGCCTTTGACCTCCTGACCCCCGATCAGGCGGCCTTCCTACTGGCAGAATACGAAGGG
>QEUW01000716.1 GCA_003577005.1 Chloroflexota bacterium
TCGAAAGTGCCCCGTAAATGCGTCTATGCCGTTCCCATGCGGGTGTTAGCCAACCAATTTGAGGCCGACTATAACCGGATTGTTTACGAAGATTTGCTCATTGCCAAACCGCCAATCATCGCCAAGCAAACCGGCGAATACAAACAAGACCCCGAATTCTTAAAAGATTTAACCTTCGCTACCATCGATCAGGTTTTAAGCAGTTGGCTGATTCATCCCTATAGCCTGTCGGCTCGCAAGGGCAACCTGAATGCCGGGGCGTTCGTTGGCAGCTATCTCATTTTTGATGAATTTCACCTGTTCGATCCCGATTCCACACTGCCCACCACACTGCACATGCTCAAAATGCTCAAGGGCATCAGCCCGTTTCTGCTGATGACGGCCACCTTTTCCGGGGACATGCTGCATGACCTGGCCCGTGAATTGGGAGCAACGAGCCTTTTGCTGCGCGACGACGAACTCCAGGACAGCCCTTCACAGAAAAAGGAACGACGCTTCCACACGGTTGATCAGCCGCTCATTAGCGATGATGGTGTGTTTGTCGACCAGATTGTATCCGCGCACCTGGCCCAGCCGCCCGATGACCGTCGGTCGCTGGTAGTGTGTAATCAGGTGGAACGGGCGCAACGGCTATATCAAGCTCTGGTTCAACGCAATGACCTGACCGGCGTCACCGTGCGCCTGTTACATAGCCGTTTTCTGCGAGAGGACCGGCAACGGCTGGAAGCAGAAATTCGACAGGAGTTTCACAAAGAAAAAGAAAAGCATACCCGGCTCAGCATGATCCTCGTTGGGACGCAGGTGGTCGAGGTAGGTCTGGATATGAGTTGCCGGGCTTTGCACACCGAACTCGCCCCGGCCGCGGCTGTTTTGCAGCGGGCCGGCCGCTGTGCCCGATATGAAGGGGAAGTGGGGAATGTCTTTGTCTATCACGTCGAGCAAGACAAATTGCACCCCTATCATGAAAAAGAAGCCAAACAACAGTGTGGCCTGACCTGGGAGTGGCTCAGAGAACACGAAGGGCAACCACTTGATTTTGGCCTCGAGCAGGCGTTGATCAATCATGTCCACACCCCCACCGACAAAAGGCTGCTGGACGGCTTGCGCGGCACGGAATTGGGTCATAGGGAGCGCGTCCATCAGTTGTGGCGCGGCGCCGGCTCGCGGGCGGATGCGGCGAACCTGATTCGCAAGATTCAGGCCGTGACGGTCGTGGTCCACTCCGACCCGGATCAGTTGCGGCAAGCGCCGTTCCACACGCAAAGCTTTTCCCTGCATCCCGGCACGCTCCAGGGCAAGTTTAAGGAATGGAAGGAAGCAAATGAAGCCCTGGACCCGGATTGGGATAACAGCCGCCTCCCGTGGTTGGTACAAAAACTGGTGGAGAATGAGGACGAGACCGACGCGCAAGGCAATCGGCCCCTTCGGTATGAATTCAAGACAATTGTCGCCGCTCACGAATTGTTCGCCCCGTTGCTGGTCGTGCATCCAACCCTCGTTGGGTACTCGCCGGAACTGGGATTGACGCTCTATTCAACGGAGCGTTACGAGTCCGCGGTGCCGCAAGCGACAATAACGCAGGGAGAGGAATATGGCTATCGGTTGGAGAGTTATGCGCGTCACATCCAACTGGTGCATCAGGTATACACACAAGATTGGCGAGATTGGATCGAGGCTGCCGGCGGGCGCATTGAAACCACTTACGACTGGCAACCGGGCATCGTGTCGGCTATGGCGCAGTTGGTGGTTTGCCTGCACGACGTGGGCAAGCTGAGCGAGGGCTGGCAAAAATGGGCGAGCGATTGGCAAGAGGCTATAGGCAACCCGCTCCCGCCCGGCATGGCTGTCGCGCACACGGATTATGACCCGGCCAACGAGTTGCATAAGACGCTGGATCGGAAAATGAGACGAAAACGACCGAACCACGCCGTTGAAAGCGCCTATGCCGTAACCTCAATTCTGCTGTCAATATTACCGGATAGAGACAAACACCGGCCGTTGTTTCGCGCGGCGTTCACCGCCGTCAGCCGTCACCACGGGGCGTTTACGTCGCATCCGGGCAGTTACCGGCTGGTTGGTGATTGCGAACGGCATGTGGCGGAGACGGTAGCGTTGCTACCTGAATCACTTCAGTCAATGGACACGGCAGCCATACAGCAGCAGTTGGCCTACGATGACAAAGTCCAGAGAGGGATCGACAAGCGACTCCTGGTTCAACCGGACAACGAACAGGACATGGTCTGCTACATGCTCCTGGTACGCGCATTGCGTTTTGCTGATCAGGAAGGAACGAAATTAGGAAATCGCTGAACCTTTACATGTACCCTCTAGCGGGTCACTAGGCTAGAGCAGAGCAACCACTGAAACTTTAACTTTTCAGTATCCTCTAGCGAATCTGGTGTAGCTCTAGCAAGTTCGCACTTGACACATTTTATTTCTCATGTTAAGC
>QEUW01000717.1 GCA_003577005.1 Chloroflexota bacterium
GCCCATTTTGATGGGGCCCAGGTTGTGCTTAGCCACCAGATCCCGAACGATCTGGGCATATTGATCGACCCCTTCGTTCGTTCCGGTATCACTGGCTGAGGTGATGATCAAAGGGATCTTGTTTTGGCGTGCTCCCAGCAACAAAATCTCAATATCGTGCCTTTGCCATTCTTGTGAGCTCGAAGCAGTCCCGGATGCCAAGGGTTCAGGTCCAATATCGCAGCTTCCCGAATCAGCGATGACGGCCATAGGCGCATACTTTTCCAAACCGCTCCAAAAGGTTTCTGGATGCAGAGGGAAATATCCCAGGTGCCCGGTTGCTACTATGCACGACAGCGCTTTCTTTGTTTGCATCATAGGAAAATTCTAACCTATCTCAATCCGTCTGACAATTCAACCTGTCTGACAACAATTGAATTGGGTACCAGCGCGATTTGTGCGTAACCACACACCAAGGATCAAATTATACAATCTGTCCCCTTCCGTTCCTCCAACTCTTGTTTAATCGACTGTATGTCGTCCTCAACGAGGACTGCGCTTTTTTCGCGCAAGCGGCGAAATTCCTGTTGGAGGCGCTGGAGTTCCTCATCCGGCAGGTTTTCCAGATCCACCAGGCCAGTGCGCGCCTCCTTCACCGCACGGAGCAATTCATCCAGTTTGAGGTGGAGGGCCTGGGCGTCGCGGTTTTGGGTGTTTTGGATGAGAAAGACCATCAGAAAGGTGACGATCGTGGTGCCGGTGTTGATCACCAACTGCCAGGTATCAGAAAAGCGAAAGATCGGGCCGGTCACCGCCCAGACGCCGATCACGACTACGGCCAGGATAAACGCCCACGATGAGCCAACGACCAAAGCCATTTTCTGGGCAAATTTTCGAAAGGGTTCGCTCATAATCCACCATTGTTCTCTCTAGATCATTGCGCCGAATCAATGTTGCGGTTGAGCACCGGCGAGCCTTTCAAGCGCTGAACCCGCCGGTAGGAGGCATCGATCCGCGCCTCGCTGATGGCGCCGTTTTCCACCAGTTGCGTGACCACGCTGACGGTGCGAGCGACAATATCTTCCTCATAGACCAGGTTGTTGCCGATGGCGATGAGATCGACGCCAGCTTCGAGCGTCTTGTGGACGGCGGTCTCAAAGCCGTAGTGGGAGCGGATCGCCTCCATCTGCATGTCATCGGAGATGACCACACCATCGTAGCCGAGTTCTTTGCGCAAAAGACCGGTGATGGTGGGGTGCGAAAGGGTTGCCGGGTACTCGGGGTCGAGCTGGGCGTTGAAGACATGGGCAGTCATGACTGCGTCGGCCAACCCGGCTTCGATCAGCGACTGATAAGGTATTACCTCCTGGCGCGACCACGTTTCAGTCACATCGACAAAGCCCTGGTGCGAATCAGCCGTCGAGCTACCGTGGCCAGGAAAGTGCTTCAAGGTGCAGAGCACACCCGCGGCGTGATGCGCCTCGATAAAAGCCTGGGCGTGCGCGGCCACCCGCTGGGGGTCGGCGCCAAAGCTGCGCTCATAGGCAGCGATGATGGGGTTGGCCGGGTTGGTGTTGAGATCGACCACCGGCGCCAGGTTGAGGTTGATGCCCAGGCCGGCCAACGTATGGGCCATCTCGCCAGCATGTTGGCGTGTCGCCGCGGGATCGTTGCGTTCGCCCAGGGTTTGATGCGAGAGGGTGGGTGGAAAGCCATAGCGCTCGTGCAGCCGGCTGATGATGCCTCCCTCCTGGTCGATGGCCACCAGGAGCGGGTCACGCGCAAACGACTGCAAGCTTGCAACCAGTTCTTTCACCTGTTGGGGAGAAGCAATGTTGCGCTCGTAGCGAGCGCTGAGCACATCGTAATCGAAGAGTACCACGCTCCCCAGGTTGCGCACCTGAATATCCCGGACGATGGGGTGCTGGCTATCGACCGTCAGACCTCGAAACCCGACCATCAACATCTGGCCGATCTTGGTGGCCAGGCTTACTGTGGGCGTGGCTGAAGCTGGCGCGGTGGTCGGGAGCAGAGTTGGAGATGGGGCGGGGAGGGCGGTGGGCACCACCGGGTCGCTCGCCGGTGGTTGCGTGGCAGGCGGACGGCAGCCCGCTACCAGCGCCGTACCCAACACTCCTTGCCCGGCGATTTTGAACACGGCGCGGCGTGATAGATGATTGGAAAAAACTGGATGCATAGGGTCCTCTTGGACAACAACGATTCGCAATTCGACGCAGGCGTAAGGATGTGCCCGAAATTCGTAACCCTTGAGGTGACAGTCACTTTTGAAGTGACTGTCACCTGCGCCAGGTCAAATTCTGGACGCGCCCCAGTCGCTAATGGTTCATTGTATTCTGCCGCAACTATGGTAAAATAGGCCAGTTTCAAACCCGTTTCATTTGCATGATCACTTCTAACCGGCGGAGCAGACGGCTATGCCACCTCTTCTTCATCTTGGTATCATCGGCGC
>QEUW01000124.1 GCA_003577005.1 Chloroflexota bacterium
CCTTGTTGCTCCTGAGGAACATCCAGGCCGAACAACTTGCGTTCGAGTTCAAAGCGCCCCCACAGTTTGTAGGGCGTGGTCGCCACAAAGAAGCGGATGGGGTAGATGGCTTCCGTGTCCTCGTGGTAGAACATGCGTAGGGTCGCCGGGTCGCGTTCCTGCACCGAGCCGTAGACAAAGGGCCTGCGCACGTTGCCTTGGGCGTCGATGATGTGAATGCGCGATGGCGGGTGGTGCCGGTACTGGCGGAAGCGGTCGTCGGGATTGTAGGGGGCGATCACTTCACAGAAGGCCGCCGTCATGTACAGGAGCAGGATGACCACCGCGCTCAGGAGCGCCACCCGATGTTTGCGGAAACGCCACCACATCAGCCGCCAGGCCGAGGCAACGTAGATTTTCTCGTCCTCGGTCGCGCTACCAATAATAGCCGGTTCGGCGGGTGTTTCTGCCTCTAGCGCAGGTTCGAGATTCTCCCCTGGCCTGGCCTCTTTGAATGCGGTCATACGCTGCACTCCCTCTATTCCAACCGGATACGCGGGTCAACCCAGACCAACAGCAGATCAGACAACAAGGTGCCAATCACAGTAAGGCCGCTCAACAACAAGATGAAGCTGCCGGCTAGATACATATCCTGTGTCGTCAGCGCCGTAAAGAGCATAGGGCCGGTGGTCTGCAAACTCAATACAATCGAAACAATCGTGGTGCCCGACACCAGATCCGCCAGCGACCAGCCCGCCGTGCTGAAAAAGGGGTTGAGGGCTACGCGGGTCGGGTATTTCCAGATCAGCTTGGTTTCCGGAACGCCCTTGGCGCGCGCCGTCTCGACGTAGGGCTTGTTCAACTGGTCCAAAAGATTGGCGCGGGTGATGCGCACCCCGCCGGCCGTGCTGCCCACGGCGAGGATCAGCAACGGGATCCAGATGTGCGCCAGCAAGTCTTTGACTTTGCCCCAACTCCAGGGCGCGTTGATATACTCGGGGCTAAATAAACCGCCCACGCTCACGCCAAAGGAGGTCATCACCCACCACATGATCACCAGGGCTAACACAAAATCAGGCGTGGCCGCGCCGATGAAATTGATCGCCGTGACCACATAATCGGGAAGCGAATACTGGTGAGTGGCGGAATAGACGCCGATGGGAATGGCGACACACCAGCTAAAGAGGAGCGTGGCGAACGAGAGTACAAAGGTCAGCCCGACCCGCTCCCAGATCAGGTCGGCCACCGGCTTGCGGAAATACATGGAATCACCCCAGTCCCCACGCAAGACGATGCCAGAGATCCACTTGAAGTACTGCACATAGATGGGCTGGCCCAAACCGTAGCGTTCGCGCAATCGGAGCAACTCGGCCTCATCGACGATGTCACCCTGTTCGCGCAACTGGGCCATGTAGGTCGTCAGGTAATCGCCCGGCGGGAGCTGGATAATGATGAACGCCACAATCGAAATGGCAAACAGCGTCGGGATCATCATCAAGATACGCCGCGCAATATAGCTCGACATGGGCTGCCTCCGCCCTCAATCCTCTGAATCTGGAACACCCCAGCACCGCCGGCAGTCTCCGCCCTGATCCAACAAAGCGATTCCTACCGGCAGTGCTGCGTAACATTCCTGCTTACCAACAGTTGATCACTGAAAACTGATCACTAACACCCCTACACGTGGCTGTCTGGGTCATCCCAATACCACGTAGCGTTGTCGATGATATGCTCGTAGATGGTGCTGCAGCAATCCCACGGGTAGCCGGCGTGGATGCCTTTGAAGCCGTTCTTGACCACTACCAGACGTGGCACTTCGCCTAGGAAGCCAACCGACGGCAGCTCTTCCGCCCAGATGTCCAGAATCTGGAAGAAGAGGTCGTTACGGGCGCTCTCATCGGCTGTCAGGCGAATCTGGTCCCAGAGGTTCCAGATGTCCCAGATCCAGTGGTCATCGGGTGGGCGCTCGGCGATGGGGTGGTTGGGGTCGATGCGCCAGGCGGTCCAGGCATTGGCCCAGGGGCGGTCATTGATATTGGTATGTTTGATCCAGATTTGCGGGTCGGCCAGCGGCACCAGGTTGCGGTCCATAAAGCCCATGGTGCATTCCACATCATTCGACTGGTGCGATGCGATGCTCAAGGAGCGGTCCACGCCCCGGTAGTTGACCTCGAAGCCCAACGCTTTCAGATCATCGAGCACCATCAGCGCCTCATCGCTGGCCTGTGCGCCGCCCAACATGGTCCAGCGGATGCGCTCACCGCTGCCGTCATTCCACAAGCGGTAGCCTTCGCTGTCACGCTCGGTGTAGCCCAGGCCGTCGAGCAGCGCATTGGCCTGGTCGGGGTCGTAATCCAGGTAGGCCTCGCTCAGCTTCGGGTAGTGCAGCGGCGAGTCCGCCGGTGGGCCGTATTGCATAAAGGTACCCAGCCCGTTGTAGACGAGTTCGTTGATCTCATCCCGGTCGACGCCGAGGGAGACCGCGATGCGAAAATCGCGCGCCTGGAAGAGTTCGCGCAGCCGCGGTTCCTTGGCCGTCATATTGAAATGGATACCCAAGACCGCCGTCCAGCGCCAGAATTGCACGGTGTAATCGCCGCGCGCCTCGCCCTCTTTGAGCACCGTCAAGTCACTGGTGCGCACGTGGCGCGCCTGGCAGTCGATCTCGCCGTTGACGGCCCACAGCGCATAGACATCGGGGTCTTGGAAGAGCCGGAAGTTCAACCGGTCGATGTAGGGCAGTTGGTTGCCCACCGGGTCGACCGTCCAAAAATAGGGGTTGCGCTCGAACGTCACGAGTTCGCTGTCCCAGGCGTTCGTCTGGACCCAGGGTGAGTGGGTGGGTCGGTCTGGATTGAGACGTGCGTTCTCTTTGTCCTGGAACAGAGCGGCCCAGTTATCGGCGCCAGCCGCGGCGACAGTCTGTTCCAACTCGGCCTCATCCGCATAATCGGCGTGGAACTGGCTCATATAATGCTTGGGCGACGCCGGGATGTTGAGGACGATGCCACCACTCAGATAGAAGAGCGAATTGGGGCTGGCAAAGGTAAACTTGATGGTATACGCATCGGGTGCGGTGACCTCTACGGGCACCCTTTCTCCGTCGACGACGCTGGTCAGCCATTCGGGGACGGCCGGCGTCAGATCCTGGTGGCGGATGATATCGTAGTACCAGAAGAGAACGTCCTCTGCATCCAGGGGTTCGCCGTCAGACCAGCGGATGCCACGGCGCAGGTGGAAGGTGAACTCGGTGGCGTCATCGCTCACCTCCCACGATTCGGCCAGCATGGGCACGACTTCCAGATTGTGGTCGATGGAAAGCAGGCCGCGGTTGACCACCTGCCCGGCGGCGGTGCCGTCGGCCTGACCGCTAAAGCCCATGCGCCACAAGCCGCCGTAGTTGCCGATGCCGTCCAGACCTTCGATTACCAGCGGGTTTTCAGGCAGACGCTCGTCTACCGGCGGCAGTTCGCCACGCGCCACCCGTTCGGCTAACATGGGCGCCTCGTTGAACTGGGTCGGTGGGCCGGCCGGCGCAACCGCAGCCTCCGCAGCAGGTTCGGCCGGCGCAACCGCCTGTGGCGGTGCGGCCGCACCGCCACAGGCGGTTGCCACAATCCCGGCGGTCGTCGTAGCCGAGAGGCGCAGAAACGTGCGGCGTGAAACGTGAACTTCCCTCAGTCGGTTCATCAGTTAGTCTCCTTTGGTTCTCCCAGAACGGAACGACGCAAACCGATAACCGCCGGTAACAGTGGGCAATACCCACCGTCGCCGGGATTGGCACACAGAGTATGGGGAAACACGAAGACGCGGCCACAGATGGCCCAATGCGAATGGCAGGGTGCGAGTCGTTGATCCCAGTCCTTTTCCTCGGCGCACCCTGCCACTGCGCCTGGCTAAGGCAACATCTGCGGACCAACCAGAACGATGACGAACCTATTAGAAGTCGAATCGGGCCTCGTAAACGAAGAGACCTATCCTGCTAGTTGTTCGGGATGGGAGCTTGAGATCCGTCGGAACTTTGCTTCCCGAACACCACATACATTTGGGCAATCGCATGCAACAACAGCCTACATTGATGCTATCATCGGGGTACAGAGGAGCACAACAATCCTATCAGCAGACCTATTATACGCAGACCAGGCTGGATCGTCAACTCGATTTTTTCGATGACGAAATATGAGATTTTGTAAGGGTTGAACGGATTACACACCTTTCGTGCGAGCAATGATCAGAGGCGTGGTGTACGAATTGCCCCCAATGTGATTTTCGCCTACCAATCCCGGATGCTCTGCGCCACCATCATCAATACGACCTGCGTGCTACTGTGTTGTACACCGGTGTTATTAGCTCAAGATTGTTTGTAATAATGTTAGTAAAATTTAGTAAAATACCGCTTGACAGGCATTGTATCTTGTGGTAGTCTCGCCTAAACCCCTCAAGGCTCCCTACTCTAGTTATTGTGTGGTAATAGAACCCAGGCCAGACGCCGCTTGTTGGGATCGATTCACGATGGTTTTCACCTGGACTGAACCACTTCCGTTATTTCAATGAGCTTGGTTACAAATTAAACCAGATGATGTTCTAGATATTCCCACCTAGTAGGTAGGTTCTATTGACATTTACGCGGCGTTGATGGGTGCAACGGGAGCTGCACCCGTGCGTTGCACCTGCAAGGTGCGATGCACGTACCCGTGCAACATCCTAGGGCAGAGGTGCAACGCACTTGGAAAGAGCATCGCACCTCTGGGCTAGCTGAAATGGCAACAGAACCTAGACATTCCAAGGTGACTCAATCCTTCAGATGGAGAAAGCAAAAGGAGGAATGATGAGAGCGATCGTGCGGCTTGTGCCTGTCCTGTGCGTCTTGCTGATAGCGCCCGTGTGGAGTGACGTGGCTTCAGCTCAAGCGCCGCCACAAGGGCAAATCCCCCTGACCGGTAGTCTTGGGGCGCACGACCCCACTCTGTTCAAAGAGGTCGATAGTAGCGGTGTTACGACCTATTACGTCGCCGCCACCAACGGAACGCTTCGCCGTGCGCCCGCGCTGGGCGGACCCTGGACCAATATCGGCTCTGTTTCCAAGGCAGCGTGGACCTTTGAAGTCAGCCCTGGCGCACTTTGGGCGCCACATGTCGTGAAGGTCGGCGATACGTTCTACATGTACTACGCCCAATCCAATTTTGGCACAAACAACTCGGGTATCGGTGTAAAAACCACCCAGACCCCTGGTATCCCCTCCAGTTGGGTGGATTACGGCCAGGCGATCATCCGCTCTGGCGCATATGACCCGAATGGGGCCACCCACAACGCCATTGACCCAGCGGTTTACCAAGACGATGCGGGGCAGTGGTGGATCGTCTGGGGCTCTCACTTTGACGGGATCATGATCCAACGGCTCCAGGATATGTTCACACCGGTCGGGGAGATCACCATGCTGGCCCACCGGGGGAGCGAACAATTCCCGGTCACCAACCCCAACTTCAACCGATTGGAAGGACCCGTTATCTTTAAGCGTAACGACTACTACTATCTGATCACGGCGTGGGATTGGTGCTGCCGGGCAAATGGGAATGACAATACATATAAGGTTGTGGTCGGTCGTTCCGAGCAGATCAATGGCCCTTATGTCGATAAGAACGGCATCCCCCTGGCTGAGGGTGGCGGCAGTATCATTCTGAACAGCCGCACTGCGCTCCCCGGTGTTACGCCGACTGGCCTCTACCGGGCGCCGGGCGGTGTGGATGTTTTCATCGAAAATGGCATCTACTACATCGTCTATCACGCCTACAGACCCGGAACCACGCTGGCGATTCGGAGCGTGGATTGGCATGACGACTGGCCCTATTTCAATGAACCCGGTGGCGGCCCCTACGACCTGCGCGACGGCGCCTACTACCGGCTGATCAATCAGGACGGCATCATTACCAACCCCAATAGTCTGCAAAATCCCGTGGCCAGCAACCGGTGTTTGACGGCCACAGATGATGGCGGCGGTTCACCAAATGTCATCCAGACGATGTGTAGTACTTCCACGGTTGGAGAGCAGGTTTGGCAGCTCGAAAGAAAGTTCGACGGTTTCTACCGCCTGCGCAGTCTGATTGGCGACCAAAGCCACTGTCTGGCGATGGCCGACACCTCAGGGACAATCGGCACCAATGTGCTGGTGACGCTCTGTCAGGAAACCGAAACCCTACAGGAGTGGTATTTTGACGACACCGGGCATGGCTTCCACCGTCCGGTTGTGAAACAGGCCAACCTTGCGCTCGAAGTCGAGAATGTCAATGGTGTCGTGGCGACGAACGTGGTCGGCGGATACCGCCGTGACGGCGATCACCAGGCCGGCAACCTGACCCAGGCAGCCAAATGGCCCCCGCAACAGTGGCGTTTGTCGATGGTCAACGGCCCCGTGATCGTCAACACTCCGGCAAGCCAGATAGTGGAGGCGACTGGCCCGGACGGAGCGGCTGTAGCGTATACGCCCCCAACGGCGCTAGACGCAGCGGATGGGCCCCTCCCGGTGGCCTGCACGCCATCTTCGGGTTCGACCTTCCCGCTAGGTCAGACGCTGGTCACTTGTTCGGTCACCGACAGCGACGGGAATACCACATCTACCTTTTTCACGGTGACGGTAGTGGACACGACCCCGCCAGTGTTGAGCGTCAGCGCCACCCCTCACACGCTTTGGCCACCGAACCACAAGTTAGTGACGGTGAATCTTCACGTGGATGTCACAGATATCGTCGACCCATCCCCGGTGGTGGCGCTGCACTCTGCAACCTCCAACGAGCCCGATAGCGGGCTGGATGACGACGACATCCCCACGGATATCGCGATCGCGGACGACCTGACCTTCCAACTGCGCGCCGAACGCAGCGATCAGGGCAACGGGCGCGTCTATACGATCACCTACGAGGCAACGGACGCGTCGGGCAACAGCACAACTGCAGCGGCCACCGTAACCGTGCCCCACAACCTGGGTGCGGACAGTGTGGGCGCCGCCTTGACCGAGAAGGATACTGGCGGCGACGAGAGTTCACTACAGTTCCATTCCTATCTGCCATTCGTGCAGCAGTAGATTCTGGCGGTGGATCAAAAAGAGGCCGGGCGTGAAGATGCCTGGCCTCTTTGGTCAACTCAAATTTTTGTTCGGGTACTTCCGCTGCAATTTCTTAAAGATCACAAGCTGCAACCAGCAACGTTTCTCAAGCTGGCTCCAGCACCTCGTTGCGCCAAGACTCGATATAGGTCAGCGACTGGTGGCGGAAATAGGTGTTGTAGAGTTCAGCATAATGGCCGCCCTGCGCCATCAACTGCTCGTGATCCCCCTCTTCGATAATCTCGCCCTTGCGCAGCACGATGATCCGGTCTGCCGCTTTGATGGTCGAAAGCCGGTGGGCGATCACGATGGCGGTGCGGTCGGCGAGCACCACATCGAGCCCCTCCTGGATCTGCGCCTCGGTGAGCGGGTCGACACTGGCGGTCGCTTCATCAAGGATCACAATAGCCGGGTCTTGCAGCAGGACGCGGGCCAGGGCCACCAGTTGGCGCTGCCCCATGGAGATCCCCCGGCCTTCTTCCCCGATGGGCGTCTCCAGCCCCTGGGGCAGCGCATCGAGCCAGTCGCCGCCGCCGACCTGCCGCGCCACGGCGACCACTTCGTCGTCTGTCGCATCCGGCTTGCCATAGCGGATGTTGTCAGCCACCGTGCCGGCGAAGAGGAAGGGCGTCTGCGGCACGATGCCCAACTGGCGGCGGTACTCTTCCAGGTCAAAGGTGCGGATGTCGCGCCCGTCGATGAGCAGGTCACCGCCCTGAAACTCGTAGAAGCGCGCCACTAGTTTGCCCAGGCTAGACTTGCCCGCACCCGTGTGACCCACCAGCGCAATCGTCTCGCCGGGGCGGATAGTGAGGCTAAAGCCGGCCAACACCTGTTCTTTTTCGTTGTAGCGGAAGTCCACCTCACGGAACTCGATCTCGCCGGCCAGTTCGCCCACTGGCTGGTCGTCGGTCTGCACCACGCGCGGCTCGGCGTCGATGAGCGCAAAGACGCGCTCGCTGGCTGCCAGCCCCAATTGAAACTGGCTCCAAAAGGACGCAATGCTGATGAGCGGAAACCAGAAGAGGTTGATACTCTCGACAAAGAGATAGAGACTCCCCGCCGTCACGGCCCCGCCGATGACGCTCATGCCGCCAAAATAGACCACAATCGCCGTGCCGATCCCGGCCACTGTGCCCAGGACGGGAAAGATGCCGCTAAAGACATAGCCCTGGCGCAGGCTGAGCCGGTAGGTCTGGGCGTTGACTTTGCGAAACTCGTCAAAGATGCGCTGCTCCTGGCGAAAGCCCTTGGCCACCGAAATGCCGGTGATGCTCTCCTGCACCGTGGCGTTCACCTCGGCCAGCACCCGCCGTGCCTGCGTGGTCGTATGGCGAGCGATGCGCCGAAAGGCCAGCGCGATAAAAACGACCACCGGCGCAATCGTCAGCGTAATGAGCGCCAGCCGGACGTTGATAAAGAGCAACAGCGCCACCACGATCATGACGATCAACACCTGGCTCAACAAGCTCAGCGTCAGCGTCACCACGTTGGAAAAATCTTGCGTGTCCGAAGTGACGCGGCTGACAATGCGACCGGTGGAGAACTCATCGTAGAAGGACATATCGCGCGCCAGCACGGCGTCAAAGGCATCCTGGCGCAGCTTGAGCACCACATCCCCCACCGTGCGCGCCGTGTACCGTTGGCGGAAGAAGTTGAAAGTCCACGAGAGCGCGCCCGATAGCAGCACCGCTACCACCAGCCACGCCGTCCGCTGCCAGATCGTCTCCTCGAGATCGGCCACACCATGCAACTGGTCCAGCCCGCGCGCAATGAGAAACGGCAACGCTGCATCCATCGCTGCGTTGAGCGTAATCATCGACGCCACCAGCGCCATCTTGGGCAAGTGCGGCCGGAAGTAGCCCAGGATGCGCTCCAGTAAGACACGGTCGGTATATTCGCGGTCGTATGCCTCGGCGTCGAGGCCATCCATGATAAAGCCCATAGAGTCTCCTTGAAGTGGTAATCGGTAACAAGTAATCGGTAATTGTGAATGGTCTCGCCCACCGGCAATCATTACCGATTACCGATTACTTATTACTACTTATCAGTTCTCATACCGCGCAAAGATTCTCCGATACAACTCACACCGCTCCATCAACGCATCATGGTCGCCCTGATCGACGATCTCGCCTTTGTGGATCACCAAAATCTTATCCGCCCGGCGGATCTGCGAGAGGCGGTGGGTGATGAGCAGCGTGGTGCGCCCTTCGAGCACGCGGTGGATGGCGCGCTGGATCTGGTCTTCGGTGGCGCTATCGATGGCACTGGTCGAGTCATCCAAAATGAGGATGCGCGGGTCGGTCAGCAGCGCACGGGCAATGGCGATGCGCTGGCGCTGCCCGCCCGACAAGGTGACGCCACGCTCGCCGACGACGGTCTTGTAGCCGTCGCTGAAGTTGAGGATAAAGTCGTGGGCCTGGGCAGCCTTGGCCGCTTCCTCGATGGCGGCCTGGTCTGCCCCCTGGCCCAGGCCAAAGCCGATGTTCTCGGCGATAGGCCGTGAAAAGAGAAAGATGTCCTGCTCGATGGTCGAAATCTGCGAGCGCAGCGAATCGAGGTTCCAGTCGCGCACATCGACGCCGTCGATGAGGATGCGTCCCTCGTCCACGTCGTAGGTGCGGTTGACCAGCCGGGTGAGCGTGCTCTTGCCCGACCCCGTCTGCCCGACGATAGCGATAGTCTCCCCGGGCGCGGCGCGGAACGAGACATCGCGCAACACAGGCGGGTTGTCGGGGTTGTTATCGAGCCGGAAGGTGACACGGTTAAAGACGATCTCGCCCCGGATCGGCGCGGCATAGCCGGCCCGGTTCTCGTCCAGCTCGGTCTCCTCTTTCATCAGGCTGAGGATGCGTTCGGCGCCGGCCAGCCCCATCTGCACCAGCGAAAAGGTAAAGATGGAGATAAAGGCTGGAAAACGCAGGATGCCCATCAACCCCATGTAGGCGACCAGTTCGCCGATGGAGAGTTCGGCGCGCGAGACAAGCCAGAGGCCGTGCGCAAAGGCGATGGTCAGGGCAAACCCCAACAAGAGCACCGGCAGATAGCGCGCCTCGATCTCCCCCTGTTTGACATAGAGGTCGCGCACCTGGCGGGCGTTGTCGATAAACTTGCGTCGTTCCTGCGCCTCCTGCGCCGAAGACTTGACCACTTCGATGCCGGTGATGGTCTCGTTGAGACCGGCGTTCATCTCGCCAAAACGCCAGCGTTGCGCCCCCGCCACGGGGTTCAACTGCCGGACATAGCGGCGCAAGGCAAAGGCATAGGCGATGACAAAGAGCACCGGCGCCACCAGTAGCTGCGGGTTGAGAAAACTGATAAAGACCAGTGGCGCTACGATCCCCATCATCGACTCGGTGATGAGCGAGACACCCGGGTTCATCATGGGGTTGAGCTGGCGTACATCGTTGGCCGCCCGCGCCATGATGTCGCCCACCCGCTGGCGGTTGTGAAAGGTCTGGCTCTTGCCCAACAGGCTGATGTAGAGCTCCTCGCGGGCGTCGCGCTCCAGCCGCTGGCCGAGCGTCTCCACCGAGAAGGCATTGGTGATGTCGAGCAGCCCGCGCACGAGCACCAGCCCCAAGATCGAGAGGGCGATGACCGTCAGCCGCCGCACGCTCGATTCCGGCTGCAGCACCTCGTCAAAGGCTAAACCGGTGAGGCGAGGAATCGCAGAAAAGAGCACATTAGTCAGTGTGGCTGCAAAGAGAAAACTGGCGAGAAAGTGTGGATACCGGCGCAAGTGCGAGAGGATCCAGCGAATGGGGCCGGACCGGTTGTAGACGTACTCGTCCTGCACGCTGAACTCGCGCTTGAGTTGCGCAGGGGCAATCGCTTGATTGATCACAAGTCTCCTCCTGAGGAAGAAGGCGCTGTCGTTATGAGAACTTTTGTTCTACAGGATTATACTACAACCTATTGATACGGACGAATGAGCAAGGCTGTCGCGCACGCTATTCACCTCTACAAGAGTTGGCAGCGCCAGGCAAAGCCGGGTTCTGCGCCTGGCCCAGCTTTGTCTTTAGATAGAGCCAAGTTGGTGAGCAAACGATACTCAGATCAGCCAACCGGGCTGTGCTTTGCAGCGGAAGCTGATGAAGCGCTGCGCGCGACCGTCCCCAACAGTAATTGAAGATGCTGTAGCCAAAAAGAGCTGACAACGGATTTAGATTGGTTTACTCGTTCAATCTGTTCCCATAATCCGCTGACAGTGATTTCCCTACAACAAGCTACTACCAGTAGAGTATTACGCCAACAAGCGTTAAAATGAAACGGGCCTTTGTCCAGTATCACCCAGCACGTTTGTACAGCAAAAGGAGCAAACCATGAAACGTTTTGCCGGAAAAATCGCCCTGGTGACGGGCGCATCCTTGGGGATCGGGCGCGGCATCGCCCGTTGCCTGGCCGAAGAGGGCGCCGATCTCGTGGTCAATTACCGTTCACACCGGGATGAGGCCGAAAGCGTTGCAGCAGAGATCGAGGCCTTGGGCGGGAGCGCACTGCTCTGGCAGGCCGATGTAGCCGACCGCAGTGCGGTGGCAGCGATGATCGCCGGCGCTGTGGAGCACTTTGGCAAGCTCGATGTGGCCGTAGCCAACGCGGCCATGTCGATCCGCGAGCCGGTGGTCGAGGCTGACTGGGAGCATGTGCAACAGACGATCAATGTCACCCAGTTTGGCGTCTTTCACACCTGCCAGCTTGCCGCCCAGCAAATGGTGCAGCAGCCGCTCAGCGGTCGCAGCCGCGGCAAGATCGTCGTCATTAGCTCGATCCACGCCGAGATCGCGCCGCGCACGAGCGGGGCATACAACATGGCTAAGGCGGCCATCAACCACCTGGCCCGCACCATGGCCGCGGAACTGGCCCCCATGCGCATCAACGTCAACGTGGTCAACCCCGGCTGGATCGACACACCGGGCGAGCGCAAATTCTACAGCGAGGCGGAGTTGGCCGAGGCAGGCAAACGTATCCCTTGGGGTCGTATTGGTGTTCCCGAAGATATTGGGCGCGCAGTAACTTACCTGGCGAGCGATGACGCCGATTATGTCACCGGCTCGGTTCTACGCGTGGATGGTGGTTTTGTGTTGGGGCTCTCGCTGCCTGAGGCGCGAGAAGGCTGAGACCGTTGTGTTCTTCCGCACACAGTGACCAGGGTGGCGTAGCTTTCGGGGCAGCACCGTTCTGGTCATTACCATTGTTTTGCTCACTGCATCGCGGCTCAGACCGCACCGGCAGGATAAATCAACGATGCCCACGCTGCGGTTGCTGATCCCATTAGTGAGGTTCACTTATCGCTCTTCTGCCACCAGTTGATCCTCGTATTCATCCCACATCCAATAGGCGCTTCCGGTCGGAAGAAAGGCGTACCAGTTCGAGGTCTGCTGGCGCTTCTCGGCTTCAGCCATCTCCCAGTCTTCGCCCCAGTTGGCTGCACAGAGGGCGTCACCGGTTGCCTGGCTCGGCAGCTCGCAACTGGCCACCGGCGCCGTTAGCTGCATGGGGGGATCCTTGCGCGTGCCGGCTGCATGTTCGACGGCAGCCCGGTTGCTGTAACAGAGCAGCGGCAACTGCGGTGCTGCGGAACACTGCGCCACAGGCGTCGGTGTTGCGGCAGGAGATGGTAGCCCATCGGGTGTGGGCGTTGGAGTCCAGTGTGCGACCTGCCGGCGCACCTTCAAGCGGATCTGATAGTCGGTGAGGGATGGTCGGTCAGCGTGCCGGGCCGGATAAGGCGTTACCTGTTCAAGCGCCAAATCAAAGTTTCTGTATTCGGCAAACGGCTGCGCCTCGCTATTTGCTGGTGGCGCCGGCACATTACCCTCATGGTCGGTAAAAGTCGTGATTTCAAGCGTAGCTGGTGGTTCACCGACCGCCTGGGCCACGAGCGCAATCCGCACCCAGCCCGACCAGACGCAGAGCAAATCAGATGGGCAACGGCTGTCTTCGAGCACCTCCTGGAAGGTGAGCGTTAGCCCCATGTCCGGCAGCGTCACAGTCTGGCCGTAGGTTAGAACCAAATCCACCTCGACCGACGGTTCTGGTGGCGGCGCGCCGGTTTGTTCCACCACTACCCCCATCCACAGTAGCGGTGGGGTTAGTAGTTGCAGCAGCGAGGTACAGCCAGTGACAATAACGGCGCTGAATAACAGCGCCGCAACGCGAAGTAGCATACCATCCTCCAAAGCATCAACATTTGTTCAGATTCAGGGCACACCACCCTGGGCTGAATCCACAGGGGGCTGAATCCACAGGCTGTCAACAAAGTAAAAGACCGGTTAACCAGTCTTGTTGCTGCGCTAGCCCCGTGCCTTCAGGTGGGGGCGGGTCATGTGATACCCTTACGGTTGGGACTCTGTAACCAATTCGTTCTCCGTAATCACAACGCTGGTGGTCACGACTTCACTGGTCGTCACTTCTACGCTTGGGGCAACCTCGCCGGCATCGGCCGCTTCGGCCTCGGGTGTCCAGGTGGGTGTTGGTTCTTCGAGTGGCGGTTCTTCGATTACTGGTGTCTCGGTCGGGGGTTCTTCGGCAGGTGGTTCCTCGACGACCGGCGTCTCCGTCGGCAACTCTTGAACGGGTGGCTCCTCGACCACCGGTGTATCGACAGGGGGCAGCGTCCAGGTCGGTTCGGGGGTTGCTGTGGGCGGCTCCTCAAAGACAGGCGTTTCGGTTGGAACCGGCGTCCACGTCGGGGTCGCTTCGGGTGTCCAGGTGGGTGTGGCGCGGCTGATAAAGACGCGCACCCGTTGCTCGAATTCGTGGCCGACATTGTTGCGCACGACCAGCCGCAGGGTGTGCGGGCCATCGCCCAGACCGGTTGTATCCCAGAGACCGAGCGTGCCATCCACCACGGGCGCCGCAAACGGACCGGCGATGGGCGGGCTAAAGGCGCCGGGGTCATGGCTGATGCCGTACTGGAGTTCGTAATTGCCAAATTCAGCTACATTGGCGCTGCCGACCACCGTCACCACACCATCGAGTACTTCGCCCTCGGCCGGTGAGCGGATAATGACCTCCGACGCAAAGTCAAAGACATCGCCATCATCTTCAGGCGGCTGGGGGATGCCATGTTCCTCGGCCCATTGTCGATATTGGGGCGGATAGATCTTGAAGACACGCTCCTCGATAGCGTCGGCCGGTGTGTACTCGTTGGCTAGCCTGCCGGTCACCCGATCCAGCCGGACGAGCTGGTAGAGGTCTTTCTCCGGCGGCAGCGGCGGGCGGTCTTCGGCAAACCAGCGCATCCGTCGCTCGGGACAGGCTTCGCTGGGGAGCGTCCCCGTCTCGGCGCAGACCTCGTACTGGCGCACGCCCGGCGGCGGTGTAAATTCGAGCATCGGCTCGCCTGCCAAGGCCGTGCGCATAAACTCATTCCAGATAGGCGCCGCCCCCGTGATGCCAGAGATCTGGATCATGGGCGAATTATCTGCATTGCCTACCCAGACGCCGGTGACAAGTTGGGGGGTGTACCCCAGTGTGAGCACATCGCGGAAGTCGTTAGTCGTGCCTGTTTTGGCGGCGGCGGGGCGGTCGAGCCGGAGGAGCGAGTTTGGCCCAAAGACCGGGGTGCGCGCCTCGTTGTCGCTGAGGATCTCGGTGAGCAAAAAGGCGTCTACCGGGTTGACCACCTGTTGGCCGGCGGCCAGCGGGTCGCGCGAACAGGGGCGGGCCGGGTCGGCAGCGTCACAGTAGACATTGCCCAGGTTGTCGGTGATCTTCAAAATGGCTTGGGGCGGCACGCGCACCCCATTGTTAGCCAGCACGGCAAAGGCGCCGGTCATCTCCAACAGCGGGATCTCGCCGGCGCCGAGCGAGAGGCTTAGACCATAATCGGGCCGGGTGAGCGTTGTGATCCCCACCCGCTGCGCCGTCGCCAAAAACTGGGGCAACCCGGCATCCTGGATGGCGCGCACGGCGGGGATGTTGAGGCTGTTGGCCAGCGCCGTGCGCATAATGACCATCCCCCGCTCTTTGTTGTCGTAATTGGTGGGGATATAGGGCGGGTTGGCGCCGTCGGGAAATTCCTCTTTGATATCGGCGACCAGCGTGCCGGGCGTCCACCGTTCCGCCGGTGGGCGGTTGGGTTGTTCGAAGGCTGCCAGATAGACCAACGGCTTGATCGTGCTGCCGGGCTGGCGCGGGGCCAGCACCATGTTGACCTGGCCGTCGATCTCCACATTGTTGAAGTCGGCGCTGCCCACAAAGGCCACGATCTCGCCCGTATCGGGGCGCAGCGCCACCAGCGCACCGTTGGAGACATTGTGGTTGCCCAACAGGGCGATTTGATCGCGCACGATCCGCTCGGCCTCGGCCTGGAGGTGGGGGTCGAGCGATGTCGTGATATTGTATGCCGTCTGATAGATGGCGTCGGGCTTGCCAAAATATTGCTCCAGTTGTTGGCGGACGTAGAGCGTAAAGTGTGGCGCCTTCATGTCCCACTGGAAGGGTTCGTAGGCGAGCGGTTCGAGCCAGGCGGCGTCGGCGTCGGCCTGGCTGATGTAACCGGCCTCGACCATCAGGCCCAACACCACGCCTTGGCGTCGTTTGGCGCGTTCGGGCTGGGTGTAGGGATCATAGTAGGCGGGCAACTGGGGCAGACCGGCCAGCAGCGCCGCTTCGGCCAGCGTGAGGTCCGCCACATCTTTGCCAAAGTAGGTTTCGGCCGCAGCCGCTGCGCCATACGCCAAATTGCCGTAGAAGAGGTCGTTCAGGTAGATCTCGAGGATCTCGTCTTTTTCCTTAAGACGACTAACCTCGGCCGCCAGGATCGCCTCGCGCACTTTGCGCATCATCGTCTGTTCGGGTGAAAGAAAGACACGCTTCACCAACTGTTGGGGAATGGTGGAAGCGCCGGAGACGATATCGCGTTCCTGGACTGCATAGTAGAGGGCGCGGACAAGCGCTATCGGGTCCACTCCCTGATGGCGATAGAAGTTAGCATCCTCGGTGGCAATCGTGGCGGCGATCAGATAGGGGGATATGCGGTCCAAAGGCATCGCCATCCGGCGCCCGGCGTTGGGGTCGTTGGGATTCATGGTTTCGTAAAGCAGGTTGCCCTCACGGTCAAAGATGCGCGAGCTCTGGAGGTCGCTGGCGGGCCAAGCGTTCGGGTCGTTCGGGTTGGGCAAGGTGCGGGCGATCAAGGCATAACCGATGAGCGCGGCGCTCAGGCCAAATGCAGCCAGCGCCACAAAGGCCAGTAACCCGCTGACAAAACCACGCCAGAGCGAGTTCGGCTGCGAAACTCGCCCCCCACGTGGTCTAGGCGGCTGTGGCGTCTGGCGAGGTTGAAGGTCGTAAATGCTCATGATGACATGTACTTGCTACAAGTAATGCGTGAGACGTAATGCGTGATTTTGTAATGCGTAATGGGCCGGTGCTCATGGATTACGACGCCTCACGCATTACGCCTCACGCATTACAAAATCACGGCCATTCCCAGGGCAGCGTATTCTGGTAGATCCACGTCAGTGTGTGCAAGCCCTGGAGCAGGATCAATGGAACGGCGGCGCCGGCTAGCCAACGCCGGTCTGGAAGTACAATTGGCAACAGAGTCACGAGCCAAAGCGTGGCCGGCAGCGCCGCCAGGCTGAACAAATCCCAATCTCGTTGCCCGCCATAGTCTGGGTTCCACACACTGATAAAGAACAGATACGCCACCGACGCAATCGCCAGAAACCACATCCTCCCGGTGAGCGAGGAGTGGGGGGAGCCATTTCGCACTCTAAATTCCGCATTCGGCATTCCCCACACAATTCCCGGCCAGACCACCGGCGCCACCAATACCTGTTGGTTCAACAGGTCGCGCAGGTGGGGCCAACTGAAGAGCGTATAGTGCTCCCAGCGTGTGCTTGTCACCCAAAGGGGTACAAACCAGCGGGCATCGGCGCCGCCGGGCTGGTCGGTGGTAAGCAGGGCGGACAGACCGTGGCCGCCGCGCTCCATCAGCAGAACCGTGGCGCCGGCAACCAATACTAGCGGGACAATGATCGAACACACGATGGAATAGACGACGGGGCGCACGGATTTGTTTCGCTGGCGCGCCCGCCAAAACTCATGCCAACCCAGATAGAGGAGGCTGGGCGCTAACACAAGCGTACTGGGGTGGGTGGCGTTGGTGATTGCCAACGCAGTGCTCGCCAGCCACAAGGGTCGCCGGTCGTGGAGCACACCCAGCCCCAGCCAGAGATAGGCCAGAATGCCGGCAGCGGCAAAGCTATAATTTTCCACATAACCGAAAAAGAGCTGGATCAGCCCCAGTGTAGTCAGCAGACCAAAGGTCAACCAGCCCGGCGCCAACGTTCGGTTGCGGCTCAACGCCAGGGCTACTGCCAGATAGAAGACGCCGGCCAGCGGGCTCAGCAGCCGGTAGACGGGGATTGCATCCACCCAGCCAAAACGCTCGTGGCCAAGCAGCCAGAGTTGGCTGTGCAAGAAAACATCGAGCGGCGCCTGCCACGAATGGGTGAGCCGTAGGTCCGGGTCCGGCCAGGCGATACTGCGGCTCAGCAGATAGGCGTCACCCCAACGGGTGTGGACGATGGGGAAGGCAAAGAAGGTCAGGGTGAGCAGGAGGCTGGCAAGGA
>QEUW01000718.1 GCA_003577005.1 Chloroflexota bacterium
CCTGTTCGAGCTTCGCCCGTATGGCGGCCATATCGAGCGGATTTGTGCGACCGCTGTCTCCGTTCATTATCGATGACACGTATAGCAGTCGATCAGACTGCGCACGTTATACTCTTTCACCAGTCTCTGTCCCACTTCCTTCTGATTAGCCGGGTAGCTGTACCCCATCGTGAACACCTGTTCACGTGGCCGGATGTATTGCCCAGGATCGCGATGACATGTTAGACACCATTCCATTTGCAGGGTCTCAGCTTTGACCATCAGCGGCATCTGGTCGACGCGGCCGTGGCACGTCTCACAGCCGATACCCTTGTTTATGTGAATGCTGTGATTGAAGTAGACGAAATCGGGAACGTCGTTTACTCGCGTCCATTCGAGGGACTTGTTGTCCCGCAGACTGGCTCTCACCGGCTCGAGCATCGGGCTATCCACCCAAATCTGCGAGTGGCAGCTCATACAGGTCTCGGTGGGGGGGATTCCGGCGAAATTTGAGGTCTCTACGGTGGTGTGACAATAGCGGCAATCGATACCAAGACCGGAGACGTGATGCTTATGACTGAAGGGCACCGGTTGCGGCTGGACCACTTGCACTTTGGTGACATAGTCGGAGCTGTTAATGCCGGCCAGCACCCATACCAGACCACCCAGCAGGAAGATACCCCCGAAAATCGTAACGCGAGCGATCGTGTTGGTGCTCGGATGAAAGACCTGAGCCATAGTTAGTGCTAAGGCTCGGAAGCGGCTTATCCTCGAATCCCAGACCCCAGATTACAGGGCACCCAGTAGCTCTCAGCAGCCCGGACTTCCGTGGCAACTATACCCCTATTGATTGAGTTCCCAGTTAAAAATGTTTCGCGCCTGCCTGGATCCGTTACAGCTCTCCAGCAAAAATTGCGGCGCCAAGCAAAAATATCTCAACTTTCGCTGATACCCAGTTAGTATAAGTGTTCCCCCATGCTGTGTCAAAAGTGTGACACAAAAAACTTGATGGAGGGATGGAAGGTGCTTGAAACAAAAAGCCCGGCAGCCAGGCGCCGGGCACATTGCAGGGGGTGTAGCCTCCACCAGATTCTACTTACTCGATCACGCGGCATGCTCCATGTGGGTTGCCGGGCGCAAGTCATACGCCTTTCGTCCGACAAGCCGCCGGTTCGCTTCATTCACCTTTATTTTCCGGCCCAGCCTTTGACCCACGGTGCGCCGCGCACGCAACAGCCTTATTCGTACGGCCGTTTCAGTCCATCCTTGTTGCTCAGCAATCTCTTGTACTTTGTAACCTTCCAGGTAATGCCGCTGCAGCACCATTCTGTCGCTGTGCTTGCAGCACCTCAAAATGCGCCGGACATCAATGGCGGCAAGGTTCACTTTGGGGGGTGTGGATAACTCAGGCAAAGCCTGTAGCAGCGGTTCCCGGCGGATGTAGCTCCGATGGATATTCAGCGCAATACTGTTCATCCACGTCAATATCATCGAGGGATTACGGAGTTGGCCGAGCCGCTCCCAACCTTTGGCCCATGCTGCCTGCGCAGTCTCGCGTGCTGAATCATACGATAGCCCCTTGGAGACCAGAAACCGGACCGTCAAACTGAATCCCCTCTGGTAGGCATTTCCGTACTCTTCCTCAGTCATTGGCTGTCGCCCTTGTGTCGTCATTGTTGTCTCTTGATTAGCCATTAACTTTCCCCCAGCCTCAGAATGAATTCTCACTGCCGGCCGCAACCCACACCGCGCGGAAGTCCCCGCGGGACTTTATCCGACCGTGCCGCGCCGGAACGCCAGCCGGTAGAGCACCAGCAGGATAATGGCCCCAATCAGGGCCATCAGAAACCCGGCGCCTTCGCCGGGACCATACCAGCCCAGCGCGCGTCCTATGTAGCCGCCGAGCAATGCTCCTGCGATCCCGAGCAAAATAGTGACAATAAACCCTCCTGGGTCTTTCCCAGGCATCAGAAGCTTTGCGATAACACCTACTACCAACCCGAACACAATCCAACCGATGATAGAAAACATATTCGCCTCCGTCGGGACTGCGGTGCCTTCATCCGCACACCCGCCCAGTGCACGTTCCGCGCCAATAGCCGAACAACGTACAACCACGGGTCTGTTGACGCTGTCCCCGGCAACCTACGGGTTTCGCAGGAATTAAAAAGAGGAAACAATTTCCGGGACCGGAAAAAATTTCCACTGGTAACCGCCCGCCCTCCATCGGCGGCGGTTGGATGGCACCTTGTGCTGGAGTTTGGTCACAGCCGGTCAGAGCTATTTCGCTTTGCGCTATCAATTGCACAACGGATGCCCGGCTTTTCTCAGTTGTTGGATGAGAATCGCAAACTGGTCTATCGGGTAATCTTCAAAAAGAGCGAAATGCGCAACTTCTGGCGGCTGTGGGACTATGTGCAGAGCTGGTCTAGCACACACATCTACCTCAACGGCCAGGAG
>QEUW01000125.1 GCA_003577005.1 Chloroflexota bacterium
CGTGATCGCTGCCGTCAACGATGTCTTCCCGTGGTCGATGTGCCCGATCGTCCCCACGTTCACATGCGGCTTCGTCCGCTCAAATACCGCCTTCGCCATAGACTATCGATCCTCCATTTCGTAAGCTCAAATTCCGCTATAGCGGAATTTTCTTTTGTTCTACTGCCACTATAGGCCGCGTTCGGAACTCAATCTACAAAAAAAACGTTCTTCTTTTAGCGAGTGGTTCGCTACCGTATGCTGCTGTCGCTGTTTGGCACAACTGCACCGCCGGAAACGCTCTCGGCGGTGCAGCAGAGTGCTATGCAACTGAAAATATCAGTCAAATGTAAGAGATAACTTACATAGTATATCGTATTGCCTGCACTCTGGCAAATTTTACCTCTGTTGTTGATAACTTCGAGTCGATCAGGCCCGGCAGCCACCTGCCACCCAATCCCTGCTCCTCTACTACGCCTGCCCCTTCAAAATCTTCTCGGCAATCGCCTGATTGACCGGCATGTACTTCTCGAACTGCATGGTAAAGGTGCCGCGACCACTGGTCATCGAACGCAGGTCGGTAGCGTATCCGAACATTTCGCTCAACGGCACCAACGCCCGAATGGCCTGTACCCCACCGGAGCGTGGCTCCATCCCTTCGATATTGCCGCGCCGGCTGGAGAAATCACCGACGACATCGCCGACAAACTCATCGGGCGCCACCGTCTCGACCCGCATCATCGGTTCGAGCAGAATGGGACTGGCCTTTTGCACTCCCTCTTTGAGCGCCATACTGCCGGCGATCTTGAAGGCCATTTCGCTGGAGTCCACCTCGTGATAGCTGCCATCGACCAGCGCCACCTTGAGATCGACAATCGGGTAGCCGGCAATGACGCCATTTTGCATGGCCTCCAACACACCCTTCTCGACGGCAGGAATATATTCGCGCGGCACCACGCCGCCTACGATCTTGTTCTCAAAGACAAAACCCTGGCCAGCCTCGTTGGGCTCGATCTCCAGCCAGACATGGCCATACTGGCCGCGGCCGCCCGACTGGCGCACAAACCGCCCTTCGATTCGCTGGGGCCGGGTGATGGTTTCGCGATAGGCCACCTGGGGCCGGCCCACGTTGCACTGGACGCGGAACTCACGCTTGAGACGGTCCACGATGATCTCCAGGTGCAACTCACCCATACCAGCGATCACTGTCTGGCCGGTCTGGTCATCATAATTGACCTGGAAAGTAGGGTCTTCTTCCGCCAACTTTTGCAGTGCTTCGCCCAGCTTATCCTGGTCGCCTTTGGACTTTGGCTCCACCGCGACTTTGATCACCGGGTCAGGGAACTCGATAGTCTCCAACAGCACCGGTTTATTCTCGGCGGCCAATGTCTCGCCTGTAAAAGTCTGCTTGAGACCGACGATAGCGGCAATGTCACCGGCATCGCACTCGGTGATCTCTTCGCGTTTGTCGGCGTACATCTGTACCAAACGGCCAATGCGTTCGCGGCGGCGTCGGTTGACATTGTAGACCATCATCCCGCTCGCCAGCTTGCCCGAATAGATGCGCACATAGGCCAGCCGGCCAATAAAGGGGTCGGTCATGATCTTAAAGACGAGCGCCGAGAATGGCTCACTGGGGTCTGGGTGGCGCAGCACTACCTCGCCGCTTTCGGGGTCGGTGGCTTCCACCGCCGGAATATCCTTGGGGCTGGGCAGGTAGCGCACTACAGCGTCGAGCAATGGTTGCACCCCCTTATTGCGCAACGCCGTACCACAGAGCACCGGCACGATCTTGTTGGTGACCACAGCCTGGCGCAGTGCCGCATACAGCTCCTCATCCGGGATCTCTTCACCTTCGAGGAACTTGAGCGTCAACTCGTCATCGGTTTCAGCAATTCGCTCAACCATCAGCGCGCGCGCTGCCTCAGCAGCCTCGCGCAGGTCGGCGGGAATCTCTTCCACCACCGGATTGGCGCCCAGTTCATCGGAAAAGACCAGCGCCTTCATCTGGAAGAGGTCGATGACCCCGCGGAAGCTATCCTCTTTACCCAACGGTAACTGGATCGGCAGTGGGTTCGCACCCAGCCGGTCAACGATCATCTCGAGCGTGCGCTCAAAACTGGCGCCCACGCGATCCATCTTATTGACAAAACAGATACGCGGCACGCGATAGCGGTCGGCCTGACGCCAGACTGTCTCGGACTGGGGCTCCACACCGGCGACGGCATCAAAGACTACCACGCCACCGTCAAGCACGCGCAAACTGCGTTGTACCTCGGCCGTAAAATCGATATGACCGGGTGTGTCGATGATATTGATCTGGCATTCTTCACCGGTGAGCCGGTCTTTCCATGTCGTGGTGATAGCAGCCGCCGTAATCGTAATTCCGCGCTCGCGCTCCTGCACCATCCAGTCGGTCACCGCAGTGCCTTCATGCACCTCACCCATCCGATGGATACGGCCCGAATAGAAGAGGATACGCTCGGTTGTCGTTGTCTTGCCGGCGTCAATATGGGCGATAATACCAATATTACGTGTGCGTTCAATAGGAAATTCGATGCTCATAATCGTCACCTAATCAATGCTCAGTTCGATTCCCGCGCTTGGCGCTGAGCACCGGCAGGACTACGCCCAGCCGTTACTCCTCCACTTCGCTCTTAAAACCTTCGTTTTCGCTTTCAGGCAGCTGACAGACGCAAAGCTTCGGTTGCTTTGCACCATCCACATAATCTTATATGTCTAGGAGGTACGCAGTTGCCTGGGCACACTAGCGTCCTTGCCGGCTGCCGCCAGGATGGCGGCGCTCCCAACTTAATCCTTGATAGATTTAGGCAATTTTGATTGAACAATCAGTGCTTGTAAGCACAAGTAAAAACAAAAACCTGACAAAAGAAAGCGGCGCCTTCATTCCACAATGTCTATCCCTGAGCAAATAATCACGCCGCAGAGTAGCAGACTACTTGTGGCTAGGCGCCGCACTGGGCCGGTGACCGATAAAATCAGTACCGAAAATGTGCGAATGCCTGGTTGGCTTCAGCCATCCTGTGGGTATCCTCGCGTTTCTTGATGGTGCTGCCCTCGTTGCGGGCCGCATCCATAAGTTCACCGGCCAGGCGGGCTGCCATATTGCGACCGCTGCGCTTGGTGGCGCTGTCGATCAGCCAACGCATAGCCAGCGCCATACGACGATTGGCGTTGATCTCCACCGGGACCTGATAGGTGGCGCCGCCCACACGGCGCGGCTTTACCTCGACCAGCGGGGTCGCATTCTTGAGCGCCTCTTCAAAAACCTCCATAGCCGAACGCTTGGTTCGCTCTTCAATCAGTTCAAAAGCGCCATAGACAACGCGGGTAGCCAGACTCTTCTTCCCTCGTTCCATAACACTGTTGACAAAACGAGCAACCGTTTCGCTGTGATAGCGCGGGTCAGGCGTTACAGGGCGGTGTTCCGCACGGTTTCTACGCATCTCTATCCTCTCCGTCTATTCGCTTGCGCCATCCACGCCTAGCTCTTGGGCTTCTTTGCGCCGTACTTGCTACGCCCGCGCTTGCGTTTGTCCACACCCTGGCTATCAAGGGCGCCACGGACAATGTGGTAGCGGACGCCGGGCAGGTCCTTCACACGGCCACCACGCACCAACACGACACTATGTTCCTGGAGATTATGGCCTTCACCAGGGATGTAGGCGGTGACTTCCATTCCATTGGTCAGCTTGACACGGGCAATTTTGCGCAAGGCAGAATTGGGCTTCTTGGGTGTTGTCGTGCGCACATTGCTACAGACACCGCGCTTAAACGGGTTGCCCTTCTGAATACGCGTTGTACGGCCTGTCAGCGTATTGCGCGTAAAGCGCAACGCCGGTGCCTTTTCTTTCTTGGCAATACTTTTGCGGCCCTTGCGGACTAGTTGGTTAATTGTTGGCAAAATTCCTCCGTTCTAAAAACTTCTCTCGCAAATTGATACGGCTTTACAATTATAATAATAATATGAAGTATAATATGAAGATGAACAATTTACTCTGGTAACGGTTTTTGGAGGGCGACTGGCGAGTCGCCCTCCAAAAACCGTTACCAGAACCACTTGTTAAAGGCCACCATAATAATAAAAGTCGCAATAATAAAAGTTGCTTGTTGTTGGTAAGACCTTTTCAGCCCTTGAATACGACAGACTACACTCCCAGGGCACCTACCCACGAACGATAAGTGTACCATAGGCGTATAATTCTGGTCAAATTATTGTCTGGTTGTTCAGGAATTCAAATTTGGTTCAACGGTCAGCGCAACAAAACTGTTGGTAAAACTCTTGCGCTGCTTTCAGCCGGAAAAACTCCGGCGCTCTGGCCGATTTGGAACTGCTGCTGCCTTTCAAAAAAAGTCCGGGGGTAGATACCCCGGACTTTTCACCTCATTTGGTTGTACGTAGGACTTAGGGCGCTGATCGTCGCGCTTACATACCGCCCATGCCCAGGCTGATGCTGCCGTCGTCGGTGCTGACATCGATGATGGTGGCCATGCTGGGGTCAGCCAGAGCGGCGTTGATCTGAGCGCTGATGGCATCCAGGACGGGGCCGGCAACCATAAAGCCATTCGCCGCCGCCTCATCCAGATCAACGACCAGGTGTCCATCTTGCACATTGATGCTGCCAACCGCCTCGATCGTGTTGGAGCCGAGCAGGACACCTTCACCCAAATCGATGCGGGCCAGGATCTTGCCACCTGGCTCAAAGCAGGTCGCGATCTGTTCGATGGGGAAGTTCGGACCCGTGTTTTGCTGGAGCAGGACGGTCAAGAAGCTGCTCATCTGGTCGTTGGTCCACGATACGTTGCCGGTCATCAGACCAGCCATCCCTGCATCTTGGGCCGCCAGCGCTTCGTCAACGCTGACCACAGCATTGCAGGTCGCCGCTGCTGTGCTGGTGCCCATGCCGCAGCCAGCTAAGACCACCAACAACAACACGAGGACCAATGAGAGCGCCCAGGTCTTTCGGTGAAGCATAGAATCCTCCCTTTGTGTGTTTCAACTACTTTGTCGTTGAGGGTAACGATTTGGTGCAGGGCCGCATTGCGGTTCACCTACGCCTTGATTATACAACTACTGCGTCAGAACGCAAAACGCCCCAAAAAGGCTCGGTCTGGCCGGATATTTGTCAATGATACGGCCGAAATCATAGATTGAGGCAGCGCTGCTCTGGAGGGAATTAGATTATAACAAGCCCTGCCCTTTTACGCAAGCTGCTATAATGCCCGATCAGACTTTGACAGTCGTTGAACAACCTGCCTGCCACGGCAAACTCTATTCTATCTTCGTTAAGCCGATGTTAAAAAGCGTTAAACACTTTGAGTTGCTACACGGTACCCTCAGCGCCTGCGCCTTGTTCGTAGCCATCCAGTACAGCATAGAGCACCTCGTCAAGAAATTGGTCGATGAGCCACTGCACCCGCACATCATCGGCGTCCATACCCTGCGTGTGCTCTTCGCTTTGCACCGCTGCGATCAACTGGCTCCGGAAGAAACGGACGGCCCGCCCGGTCGCTGCCAGGCCGACGCAACTCTGGCGCGCTTCGGCGCCGTACTCCCGCCCCAAGTTGCGCCCTTCTTCGAGCAATCGTGGGCGCCGGGTTGGTTTGAGCACATAGGCAATAGCCAGTGAAAAAAGTCGCCGGCCACGCTGGCGCCGCGAGTCGCTGGCCCCTTCATCGAGAGGATAGCGCCAGTTGCCCTGCTCCTGTGGCAGACTCCGCAACTCCTTGCGCGCCCGCCCGACGGCTGCTTCTACCAGCGCCGTTTCACTCTTAACCACAGCCTGGCCGGCGCGCTCCTCCAGAAAACGGCGCAGGTCGGCCAGGCTAAAACGGCGGTGTCCGCCCGGCGTGCGAAAGACGCGGATCTCGCCGTTGTCCGCCCACGCCCGCAATGTAGTGAAGTGGACACCCAAAAATTCACTGGCATCTTTGAGCGTCAACCACTGCTGTTGACCAGCACCTGTGTGGCTGGTCGCCAGCGCCGTGCTTTCGTGCGTTGCGCCCGACTGATTCGTTTCCATAAAGTATAGCATATCACAATATTGACATCGGATCGATATCCACCCGCCAGCCAAAGGGAATATCGATACCCCGCAGGATCTCGGCCGGGTTGGGCGCTCGCAGCAGAATCTGCCAGCGATAAAAGCTACGGCGCCGGGCAAAGTAGGCCGGCGCCGGCCCCAAGATCGCCACCGCCTCACCAGCCAACCCCATCGTTTCGACCCGGGAGCGGAGTTGCACAGCCATCTGCTCGGCTGCCGTCTGGGCTTTGTCCTGCCGCTTGTCCCAGTAGATCAGCCGGGCGAGACGCTTGGCCGGCGGATAGCCGTGCTCAGTGCGAAAGGCGATCTCGCGGCGATAAAAGGCCGCATAATCATGTTGCGCCGCCGCCTGAATCGCATAGTGTTCGGGCCGATAACTCTGGATGACGACGCGACCGCCGCGTTCGCTGCGCCCGGCGCGGCCGGCCACCTGGGTCAACAGCTGAAACGTACGTTCGCCGCTGCGGAAGTCGGGGAGGAAGAGCCCCACGTCTGCCGCCACGACCCCTACTAACGTCACCAACGGCAGGTCCAACCCTTTGGCGATCATCTGTGTTCCTACCAGCACATCTGCCTTGTGGCCGGCAAACTGCTGCAAAATGGCGTCGTGGCTGCCTTTGCCGGTCGTGGTATCGGCATCCCAGCGGAGCAGGCGCGCACGCGGGGCGATCTGTTGGATATATTCTTCCACGCGCTGGGTGCCGGTGCCGAAAAATTTGATCCGCTTGCTCTCGCACGCCGGGCAGACCGATGGCACCGGATAACGACGGTTGCAGCGGTGGCAGATCAACAGGTCGGCTCGTTCGTGATAGGTCAGCGGAATCTCGCAGCGGGTACACTCCTGCACATGCCCGCAGTCGCGACAGAGAATAAAGGTATTGGTGCCGCGCCGGTTGATAAAAAAGATCGCCTGCTCGCCAGCGTCGAGCGTTGCGTGCAATTCGGCCTGGAGTGTTCGGCTGAGCACACCCCGGTTGCCGGCGCGCAACTCCTGGCGCATATCCACAATTTCCACCGGTGGCATTTCGGCATAGAGCACATCGGACGCGCGAGCGGGCGTAGTAGCCGGCCGATGGCCGAGGACACGCCGCGGCATTTCCAGCAATTTCATTTCGCCACGCAACGCCGCCTGATAACTCTCGAGGCTGGGCGTGGCGCTGCCAAGGATCAACATGCTGCCAGTCAATTCGGCCAGCTTGTGCGCCACCGTCCGCGCATCATAGAAGACAGTAAAGCTGCCCCACTCCTCAGAATCTTGCTTGTACGACGACTCGTGCTCCTCGTCGAGGATGATCAGCCCCAGACGAGGCAGAGGCCCAAAGAGGGCGCTGCGCGGGCCGATGACGACATCGAACTCGCCACTGCGCACCATACGCCAGACATCGTACCGTTCACCCCGGTTGAGCGCCGAATGGATCACCGTCACGCGACCGGGGAAACGCCCGGCAAAACGAGCCACCGTCTGCGGTGTGAGGGCAATCTCCGGCACAAGCACGATGGCCTGGCGCCCTAACGAGAGCGTCTGCTCGATTGCGCGCAGATAGATTTCGGTTTTGCCGCTGCCGGTGACGCCATGCAACAGAAACTTGGGCGCCTGGTGGCCTGGTAGGTGAGGTGTACCGTTACCATCAGCCGCCAGGGCAGACCAGAAGCCCGCCTCGCGCACCTGCTGCCAGACACTCGCCTGCTCCGAAGTGAGGGCTAGAGGTCGCGTGGGTGGATAGATGCGACCTGCCAACGGGTCGCGCAACCGGACCCGCTCGGTGAGGCGGACAAGGCCGGCGTTTTGCAGCTTGCGCAAAAGCGCCAGATCCGCCTCTACGCTGGTATAGAGGTCACTCTTCCAGAGGGGCTGACCGGCGGCTTGCAGTGCCTCAAGGACAGCAGCATACTTCGGGCTGCGCCCCAACGTGGGCAGCCGGTCGTTCATTGTCGCTGTATCGGCAACCAGTTCGACCTGGAGCTCTCGTTTTGCACGCACCGTGTTAGCGTGCGCTTCCTTGAGCAACAATCCGGGGGGCAAAAAGAGTTTTACGGCTTCGGAAAACGGCGCCACATAGGTGTCGGCAATCCAGGCGGCCAGCGCCAGTTGCGGCGGCGTTAGTACTGGGTCAGGCCGGGCCAGCCGCGCAACCGGCTTTGTCGCCACGGGCGCTTCGTCGGCCAACCGCACAACTACACCCTGCACTTCCTGGTGGCCAAAGGGCACCCAGACCAGATGACCCGGCTGCACCGCCTGTTCCAGAGCGGCAGGCAGATGATAGTGAAAGGTCTGTAGCGAGCTGGCTGGCGCCGGCTCCGCTTCAGGGCCGGCCAGTTCTACCCCTGATTCCGGCACAGCTTCGGCCCGAAAGCTACGGCGGATCGGGACATTTACGATAATTTCGGCAAAACGCATGGCTCGTTTATGAGAGTGAAAAGTGAGGAGTGACCGGTGATCCGTGAGGGGTAGCGAACGCTGTAGCGCTCTGTTCACCCCTCACTCCTCACGCATCACTAATCACGGGTGCCGTAGAGTGTTTCCTGGCCAACGCCAAAGAGAAAGGCCAATAGCGCCGGCAACGCAGCGGCAAGCAGGCTCTGCGCCGGGTTGATGCCGATCACGGTATAGATAAGACTCAGGAGCAGGGCGATCAGCCCACCCACGGCTGCTCCCAGCAGCGGCAGCAGCAGCCCACGCAGACCAAACTTACGGTCGATAAAACCGTGTGGCAGGTGGCTCTGGTGCTGCAAACTGACCAGCATACTGATGGCCCCTCCCAGCGCGCCGGCAAAACAGGCCGCGATGAGAGCAACCCCATGTTGCAGCGCCAATCCCTCTGGCGCCAGCCCGGCATAGAGGATCAGCGCATTTTCCAGTTGCGACCGGTAAAGTGTAGAGGCGGTCAAGACAATCACGGTCAGCAAGACCCAGGCGCTCAAATAGACCAGCAGCCGGTTGCGATAGATGCTCGACCAGTCAATTGTCTGTTGCACCCGCTGAAAGATCGTCCGCACCTGTTGCAAATAATACTCCACCTCGGCCGACCGGGTGGCGTCGGCCTGGAGGATGGCCAGGGCCTTTTCCAACAGGTGGCGCGCCCGCTCGTTGGATTCGTGGTTGGCGGGCAGCCGCACGTCGATTTCACTTTGCAACGTAAAGATCTCGCGCTGCACCGCCTCGACATCCGCCGTAGACATACGGGGTAAGAGATTCGACCGCTTGCCGCCAGATGCGACCGTCGCGACGGACCCGGCAAACTGGTTCGCCACCCGGCGCACCGTTGGGGTGCTCATGGTAGCAGTGGCCTCGACTGCCGGTGGTGTGGTGCGACTCTCCTCCGGCCAGAGATAGTCGCCGGCGTCGTTCGTCGCCGGTTCGGCGGGCGTTGTAGGGGGATAGTCCTGCTCTTGCTGGCGCGCCAGTTTGCGATAACGCTCCTCAGCGGATGCCACCCACGACTGACGGTCGGATGGAGATGGGGTGGGGGCTGCGGATGGCTGTTCTGGCTGTTGCGCCGGCTGGGTTCGTTCAAAGGCCGCAGCACGAACGCTTGCGCCTTCTCTTTCAGTAAGACCAGACACGCCCGGCCCATTCATGCCGCCGACATGACCATTTTCATAAGCCCCAGCAACAGCAGGTGCCCCGGCGGCAGTATCCCAGCTGTTCTCGGAGCCGCTCGACGCAGGCGAGGGCATTGGCTGCGAGGGCCAGGCATTACGGTTCAACGGTTCGCCGGCTGCCACGTCTACGCCCCCCAACATCATCTCATCGAGCAGGATTTCCGCCCGCCAGCGCAACAATTCAGGGTCAGCGTCAGCGGGCGCTGCCCCGTTTTTGGGCATCAATGCTGGCATCTTCGCCGGCTGTTCGTCGGGCATTGGCTGCTGCGACGACTCTACAACCATCAATCCTCCATTGCGCATACGGGATTTACCATACCTCATAGTACCATCAATTGGATGATGTTGCCAATATGCCAATATCGGGATCGATCCGGGTGCGTCCAGGATTAGGGGCGAAGCGCGCAAGCATTCCGGGAAAGGGCCGCAAGCGCGTTGGACAACCAAAGCATCTCTGGCCCTTTCCCGGAATGCGAGTTCCAGCGGGTAGGGGCTCTTCTGCTGCCCGCCCCCAATTTCGGACACACCCGATCGATCCTCAATGCATCGAGGGGGGATGCCTCTAATTTGACGAGTCAGACAAGCCGCGGTCTTGCCCTAGGCTCGTCCCTGGAACCGCCGAAAAATCCGCTCAGATTTGACAGCCGCAAGTAAGTACACATATAATAGGCGTTTGGTACTGTTCTCACCCAAAATGAATTGAACGGTCATCGCTTAAGCGGTGTTTGCGCAATAATATAACTGGTGAGATAAGTAGCAAGATCATTGAAAAGACGAGATTTTGATCAGTAGAATAATAGAGGAGTTGCTATTATGTCACCCAAACGCACGTGGCAGCCAAAAGTGCGCAAACGGCTGCGCACCCATGGCTTTCTCAAGCGCATGAGCACGCCGGGCGGTCGCAATGTGATCAAGAGCCGCCGCCGCAAGGGGCGCGCGGTGCTTGCGGTCCGGCTTAGCATCCGCAAGTCGATCAAAGACTAGCGCCCGTATCGTGACAACTATTACGGTGACACGGTAACTGAGACGGTAACATTAAAGACGGTATTGATAAAGACGGTATTGATGTGAAGGCCCGCTATCGCGTTCGCGCCAATGAGCGTTTTCAGGAGATCCGGAAACAGGGGGAGGCGTATCACGATGGGTTGCTGGTCATGTGTGTGCTCGCCAATGGGCTGCCCTACAGCCGGTTTGGCTTTTCAGTAAGCAACCGGATTGGGGGCGCGGTCGTCCGGAATCGCATCAAGCGGCGCTTGCGGGAGGCGATCCGCCTACGTATGGAAGAGATCAAGCCAGGCTGGGATATTGTCTTTATTGCCAAACACCCGATTCGTAGAGCGGACTACCATCAAATGGATGCTGCCTGCGCCCGCCTGCTTCGGCGGGCGCACTTGTTACGAAGTGAGGTTACTCGCGACGAGGAAAGCACTGGTAACGTAGAGGCTCAAGGTCGGGCCAGCCCCAATCACCCGGCGGGGAGCCATCAAGCGAGAAGCGACCGTACAGTGGGCGAGTAAGAAGGCGAGCAAGATAGTGCTGACCCATAAACATGTTCGTATGAACACATTTGTACTCACCGTGATCCGGTTCTATCAGCGATTTATCTCCCCGCTGTTAGGGAGCAACTGTCGCTATTATCCGTCCTGCTCGAACTACATGTATGAAGCGGTCGCCAGATACGGGGTGGCGAGGGGCGGTTGGATGGGGGTGCGGCGCATCGCACGCTGCCATCCCTGGCATCCGGGGGGATTCGACCCGGTGCCGTGATCCCGCTTGGATCGACATGCGCCGTTACACTACGGTTCGTCATGGCCAGATGGGAGCTACAGCTCATCCGAAGAACGGTTGCGGGTCCGGTAGCTATACCTGCAAATAGGCTTGGCCGTAGGGTTTTCGGATGGGCTCTACGTGTCCGCAAGGAGAAATAAGCTAGTGAAACCATCGAAGTGGCTCTTGCTGGCCACCCTAATCATCGCCACCCTTGCCCTCTCCGGCTGTGGTGTGCCGTTCGAAGGTGTAGATGTTGCCAACACGCCGCCTGAAGGTCTGTGGCAGACTATCGCCGTCTGGCCCATCGCCAAGGCATTGATCTGGCTCAATGATACGCTTAGATCGGCGAGTGTCCCCTATCACTGGGGCTTTGCGATCATCGTCTTTACGATCCTGGTTAAGGTGGTGACCTTCCCGCTGACTTTAACCCAGATCCGCGGCATGCAGGCGCAAAAGGAATTGGCTCCCAAGATCCAGGAATTGCAAAAGAAATACGGCAAAGATCGCGAAAAACTGGCGCAGGAGCAGATGAAGCTTTACAAGGAGGCGGGCGTCAATCCGCTCAGCGGCTGTCTCCCGTTGCTGATCCAGATGCCGGTGCTCTTTGCGCTCTATGCAGCGCTGGTGGCGTTGGGTCCCTCCTTTGATAACGCCAACTTCTTCTGGATCCCCGATCTCGGTTTCCCCAAGTATACAGAGGGCCTGGGCTGGATTACGACCGCTTTTGGCCAGAGTGATTTCTATACCCTGATTGCCTATCTTGTCCTGCCGGCGCTGCTCGTCGCCACCCAGTTTATCATGCAGAAGTGGATGACCACTGCCACACCGGGGGGCAATGAAGGCCAGGCGCAGATGATGCAGCAGGTCGGGTTGATGATGACCTTTATGTTTGGTTTCTTCACCCTGACTGTACCAGCCGGTCTGACACTCTATTGGGTGACGAGTAACTTGCTCCAGATGCTCCAGCAGTGGCTGATCACCGACCAGCGTTTTAATCTGGGTGGCGCCAAACCCGCCATTACCACGGCTGTGGAAGCGCCGGCGGCGGCTAGCCCTGTGAGTACGACCAACAACGGCGCCGAGACCACCAGTGGCCCGGCCGCTGCCAGCGCTCCCAAGAACCGTTCCACTGGTCAAGCGCCGGCCAGACGGCGACGGGCGGCCAAGTCCAAAGGGAAATAGTCTTTATGGCGACGGAAAGTTACGAATTTACCGGCAAAAGCGTCGATGAGGCGATCGCTGAAGGCCTTCAAACGCTGCAACTGAGCGAGGAGCAGGTCGAAATCGAGGTGATCAGCAAAGGCAGCCGTGGGCTCTTTGGGCTGGGCAGCGAGCCAGCCCATGTCCGTTTGCGCCCGCGCCGGCCAGCCCCCCCTTCGCCAGCAGCAGTAGCTCCCGCCCCAACGGCCCCTGCTACCGCAGCTGAAGTCACCGAAGCAGCTACGCTGCCAGCCGACACTTCCCAGCCCGCCGGCCCTGCCGAAGCTGTCGATGAAACGGCAACTGGTGAAGCTGAGCCATCCTTGCCGGCAGCGACAGGTCATGAAGTAGAGGTAAGTGACGAGCAAATCGAGTCCATTGCGGTTGACCTCCTGGCCCAGACGGTGGCGTTGATGGGTTTTTCGGCCACCGTCAAGAGCGCCTGGCGCACCGGCACCGACGAGTTGAGCGAGCACAGTGACCGCTATCTCCTGCTCGATGTGCAGGGCGCAGACCTGGGCGCCCTCATCGGCCGGCGCGGCGAAACGCTGGAAAATCTCCAGTATCTCCTGCGCCTGATGGTCAACCAGCGTCTGCGCCGCTGGCAGAACATCGTTGTCGATGTGGAAGGCTATAAGGAGCGCCGCATCAATCAGTTGCAGCAGCTTGCCCAGCGCACGGCCTCACAGGTGGCGGCTACCGGTCGCTCGGTGTCGCTCGAACCAATGCCGCCCAACGAGCGGCGGATCATCCACATTGCTTTGCGCGACCACCCGGATGTCTACACCGAAAGCACCGGAGAGGCCGACCGGCGCAAGGTCCACATCGTCTCGAAGAACCACTGATGCGCTCAGCCGACATTGACATCTTGCTCATCGGCCATGTGACGCGCGACCTGCTCGGTGAGGAGTTGGACGGGCCCTATCTCCTGGGTGGCACGGTCAGCTTTGCCGCTGTCACGGCGCTGCGCTTGGGCCGCCGGCCAACGGTGATCACCCGCGCTGCTGCCGACACCGATTTTTCTGAACTGCCCGAGGGTGTAGACCTGCATCTGTTGCCAAGCCCGGTGACCACTACGTTTGCCAATGTCTATACACCAGCGGGTCGAGTGCAACACTGCTACACACCGGCCGCCGCCATCACCGCTGCGGATATTCCAGCTCCCTTCCGGCGCCCCAGGGCCGTGCTACTCGGGCCCCTGGTCGACGAGATCGGCCCGGATGTAGCCGAACTCTTTGCGCCGCCAACTCTGGTCGCCGCCGGGCCACAAGGCTGGATGCGCCGCTGGGATGAGACGGGCCGCGTCTTTAGCAAGCCCTGGGCGACAGCCCACGAAATTTTGCCCCACCTGGATGTGCTCGTGCTCTCGCTGGAGGATATCGACTTTGACCTCAGCCGGCTCGACCCTTTCTTTGAGCACATGGCGCTGGTGGTGCTGACTGAGTACCGCGACGGCAGTACCCTTTATCTACGTGAAGAGGGTGGGGATATACGCAGCATCAAAATCCCCCCCCGACCGGCACACGAAGTCGACCCAACCGGCGCCGGAGATGTCTTCGCCACAGCCTTTATGATCCGTCTCCAAGAGACCGGCGACCCTGTCCAGGCAGCCCGCTTTGCCAATGTCACGGCCTCGTACGGGGTAGAAGCGATAGGTGTCTCTGGAATCCCGACGCGCGAACAGGTGCTCCAGTATATGGGGAAGCACCCGTTTGATATAGCGTGATGCGTGATGCGTGATACGTGCCAATAGGTATGTCTCGGCATTCTGCACTCGGCATTCTGCATTCCGCACTAGACTTATGGCAGCCCGTATCTACTGTTTCGCCAATCAAAAAGGGGGCGTTGCCAAGACGACGACGGTGGTCAATCTGGCCGCTTTTCTGGCTGCGGCCGGGCGTCGGGTTTTGGTGGTGGATACGGACCCGCAAAGCAACGCCACGACCAGCCTGGGGATCAACCCGCGCGAGCTTTCGGTCAGTCTCTACGATGTCCTGGTCGACCAGACGCCGATCCAGCAGGCGCTGACCCTTACCGACCAGTTGGGTTTGGACCTCATCCCGGCTACCACGGACCTGGCCGGCGCCGAACTGGAACTGGCGCGCCAAATGGCGCGCGAACGGTTGCTGGCGCGTGCCCTCAAGCCCCTAGCCGACCAGTATGATTATGTGCTGATCGATGAGCCACCCAGCCTGGGATTGCTGACGGTCAATGGGTTGACCGCGGCCACACATGGGGTCGTGATCCCGGTGCAGTGTGAGTATCTGGCGCTCGAAGGCTTGAGCCTGCTGCTCGACACGATCCACCAGGTGCGCGAAGTGCTCAACGACCGGCTGACGATCGCCGGCGTCCTGTTGACCATGTATGACAGCCGCACCAACCTCTCCCAACAGGTGGTGCAGGAAGTGCGCCAATATTTTCCAGACGAAGTCTTCCAGACCATCATCCCGCGCAATGTTCGGCTTAGCGAAGCACCCAGTCACGGCCAGACGATCCTCAGCTATGCGCCCGGCAGCCCCGGCGCCCTGGCCTACCAGGCATTGGCGCGGGAGTTTTTGGCGCGCATCGAAGGCCAGCCGATAATCGCGCAAGCGGCCGAGAAAGCAGGCATTTAAGAGCCTATCCGAGTAACTCTGCGACAACGGTTTTCATCGGTGTAGTTGTCGGACCCGCAACCGTTATTCGGATGAGTTCTAAGCGGCACTTGGGGTAGAAGGGATATGGGGCACACCACACCCGGACGCAAACGAGGGCTAGGTCGAGGGCTCGGGGCGTTGATCCGCAACACCGAGAGTCTTCCGCCAGCCGCGGGGGGCGTGCGGTCGCTGGCGGTCGAGCAGATCCGCCCCAACCCGCGCCAGCCACGTACCCGCTTTGACGAGACAGCTTTGGCCGAACTGGCAGAGTCGATCCGCACACATGGCATCATCCAGCCGCTGATCGTCACACAGAGCACCGAGCAGCCCGACACCTACTATCTGGTGGCCGGTGAACGGCGCTGGCGAGCGGCTCGCCTGGCCGGTCTGGCCGAGGTGCCGGCGCTGGTGCGCGAGGCATCGCCCAGCCAACTGGTCGAATGGGCGCTGGTCGAGAATATCCAGCGCGCCGACCTCAACCCGCTCGAAGAAGCCGCCGCCTACCAGACGCTGATGGATGAGCTGGGCCTGACGCAGGACGAAGTGGCCGACCGTGTGGGGAAAAGCCGCCCGGCAGTGGGCAACACCGTACGCTTGCTCCAGCTACCTCTCCCCTATCAGGAAGCGCTGCTGGCCGGCATGATCAGCGCCGGCCATGCGCGTGCGTTGCTGCGCCTCAAAGAAGATCCCCCGGCAATGGAGCAGGCTCTGGCCGCGGTGATGCGCCAGGAATTGAATGTACGCCAGACTGAGGCGCTGGTCAATACCTTGTTGGCCGCCGATACCAGACCGGAGCCTGAGCAACCAGAGATACCCCCTTCTGTCCATGCACACCTTGCTCACCTGGAGAATCGATTCCGCAGCATCTTGGGGACGCGCGTCAACCTGACACGCAATGCCAACGGCAGCGGACGCCTGGTCATCCACTTTTACAACGAGGATGATCTTGCCCAACTCTATGAGTTGATCGCAGGCAGTGATGAGCCAGAATGAGCCAGCTTTCGCTGAACTAGATGCAGTGGCGGAACACTATGCCGCCTGTTCCGGCCAGCGCAGACGCCAGCGGGTTGGCGCAGCATCGGTAGGATGGGGATTGCTGGGCGCCAGCCAGGTTGCCCAACAGCACACCATTCCAGCCATCCGCACCCAGCCACCGGCTTTACAAGCGGACGACCAGGCCGGCGCCTGGGTGGCGGCGCTCTTTAGCCACAACGAACGGCTCGCCCACCGCTTCGCCGACCAAAACCAGATCCCAACTGTCTGTCTCAACCTGAGCGACCTGTTGGCGCGCCGGGATGTTCAGTGCGTCTACGTCAGCAGCCATCCTCGCCACCACCACGCATTGGTCATGGCGGCGCTGACGGCGGGGAAACATGTGCTCTGCGAACCACCGTTGGCTCTGACCGTGGATGAGGCGCACACCCTTGTTCAGACCGCTGCAGACCGAGGGCTGCTGCTGGGTGTCAACTTTGTCGCCCGCACGACACCCGCCCTCTGGATGTTGCGGCAGCTGATCCGCCAGGATGCGCTGGGCGATGTGCTGGGTGGTTTGGTCAGCAATGTGGCGTTGCTGCCGCCTCACCGCCAGACGTGGCGGCTCCTACCCGGTGGTGGGGGCGTCATCTATGACCGCACGCTGCACAGCTTCGACCTGCTGCGTTTTCTTTTTGACGGCGAGGTTGCAAGCGTCTTTGGTGCGGCGGGGTTGACCGTGCTTGGCCAGTCTGGTGCGGCCCGTGTCGAAGAAGAGGTTGTTGGCCAGGCGCAGCTGGCGCGGCATGGGTGCCAGATTCTCTTGCATGATGCTTTCTTCATCGCCCACCGGCCAGCACGGGTCGAACTGAACGGCACCCATGCCGGGGTGACGGTCGAACATTGGTCAGGCGGTGAGCGCCAAGCCACGCTCGCCCTGCATCGCCATGAGCGGACGACAGCCCTGGCCGTCCCCGTCATCGACCCGTTCTGGTGGGCGATTCACCGGTTCCAGCGGGCCCTGGCCGGTGATAGGTTGCCGGCCACCGGCGAAGATAGTTTGCCGAGCCTGGCAGCCGCAAACGCGTTACACAAGTCGATCCGCACAAAGGTCCCGGTTTGGCTTGCTGCGCCGGTATAGCCTGTAGGGCATCCGCCGGCTTGATTTGCTGATAGCCCACGACTGATGAAGATGCGGAAATGAAACTTTCAGCGAAAGGACAACCACTGTGCCTACCCATGATGTACTCGTGGCCGGCTGCGGGATCTACGGCGTCACCGCTGCCCTGAAGCTTCACGCCCGTGGCCACCGCGTCGCCATCCTTGACCCCGGCCCGATCCCGCACCCGCTGGCCGCCTCCACCGACATCAGCAAGGCCATCCGCGCCGAGTATGGCCCCGAT
>QEUW01000719.1 GCA_003577005.1 Chloroflexota bacterium
CAGCCCAGTTGCGGTTGCACTACCAGCTTGCATGGCATGGGGCGTCTCTACCCCCACACTAAAGATCACCACCCCCTGGCTCCAATGTCCATCCACCTCAGACAAGACCTTCCACAGGGCGACATAGGCCCCCGGCGCCAGACCGGGCGGCGCCAGGCGCAGGCTGTTGCGTTCGGCGGTCGGGTCGCCGCCGGTCGCCAGTGCCAGGGGCTGGCCGGTGGCGTCCAGCAAGCGGACCATGCTAAAGCGCGGGTTGATCGCTTCGTTGAACCAGAGTTGCACCTGGCCCGGCGATGTGTCGAGCAGCGCCCCATCGGCTGGGTCCGAGCGGATGAGCGTGGCGTGGGCCAGCGCCGGCCGGCCCACACCAAGGGTGTAGAGGCCAACCAAAATGATCGCGAGAGTGCGTAGACTGAATAACAATTTCATCATCGTCTGGAGGCGCACTGTTTTCCGTCAACGCCGAATCAATGGCAGATGGAGTTTGCGCTCCGGCCCTTCTGTGCTGATTTCCGGTGGCCAAATGTGTAGTAAAAATGTGTGCTCGTCGCTACCCACGCTGTTGACCGCTCGCACAGTGACCGTTACAACCGGTGAGGCCTCCAGCGGTGGCGTCCATGCCAGTGCGCCTGAAAGCAGGTCCAGGCTCATACCAGGCGGAGCTTCCACCAGCACCAATGTGGGTTTGGGCACGCCATCTACCTCGATGGTGTAACTGAACAGGGCGCCGGCTGTCACCGTAATCGGATGGTTGCCGTCGCCAGTATAAATGTAAGGTGGGATAGGCTCTTCCATCTCCGTATCGCTCACCGTGAAGAACGTATGCGTCACCATATCCTCCAGGGTGTGCGTCACGGTGTAGTCGCCAGCGGCCAGCGTTCCAACGGTGACGGTGTATTCCCAGGGGAACTCAGCGGGCAAACAGAAAGGTTCGTCGGATGGCGCGCTCTCGATCTGGATCAGATTGCCGGCCACCTCGTGGCGCTCATAGTGGGGGGTGCAGTTATTGGGATGCACACCGGCCACCGTGATCGAAATGATGTCGCTGGCAGAAGGGTTGGTGGGCGCAATCCTGATTTGCACGGAAGGGGCGGGCGTTGCGGTGCCGGTAGGCGAAGGGGTCTCTGTAGGTGTCAGGGTCGGCACAGCGGTCGGGCTAAGGGTGGCGGTCGCTGTCGGCGTGGTGGATGGAGTGCCTAACGTCAGGAGCTGGACCGGCGCTGCGCCGGAGATCGAAGCGATGTTGCCGGCGGCATCGTAGGCCGCAACCCAGAGTCGATAACTGGTGGCGGGTTGGAGCGTTGTGACCGTGAACGTCGTGACCGGCGCACCGGTGTCACCGGCAAGGAACAGGCTCTGTCCATGTCCGGCCAGTTGGGCAATGACCCGATAGCCGGCGACACCTACGTTGTCTGTAGCAGCACCCCACGTCAGCGTGGCGCCGTGTTCTGTCACGTCCGTAGCGGCAAGCTGGGTAACCGGCCCAGGGGGGGTAAGGTCTGTACCGGCTGGATGGACGGGGAAGGAGAAGGTGTGATCGTCCACACCGGCGATATTGGCGGCGCGCACGGTGGCCGTGATGATACCCACATCATCCGCACCCGGCAGCCAGGAGACCAGGCCCGAGCTGGCCTCGACGGTCATCCCGGTGGGTCCGGCCATGAAGGTAAAGGTTGGCGCCGGAACCCCCAACGCTGCTACCGTATAATTGAATGGCTCACCGGCAACGGCGAAAATGTTCTCGCCGTCGCTCAGCGGGTGATAGGCCTGGGGCGCCTGGTAGGTGTACAGGTGGAGAATCGCCGACTTGGCCGACTCGTTGCCGGCCAGGTCAAAGGCGCTGACGGCATAGCGGTGCTGCGAACCGGGCGCAAGGTCCGCAACCGTGACGGTGGGGGAGGGAATGTCGTCGACCCGCAGAAGCCAGAGCCATAGATAGGGATTGGCGCGGACGCGTTCATATAACCGGTAGCCGGCGACGCCCACATCGTCTGTGGCAGCGTCCCACGCCAGCGCAATCGCCGTCAGTGTGATGTGCGTTGCCCCCAAATTGGTAGGAACGGCTGGTGCTTCGCTATCCAGTGGCGGCTGTTCGGCGTGATTCGTCTGTGTTTGTTCGTTCTGCGGCAGGTGCCTGATACGTGTTGCAGCGGTGAAGCCCAGGCCATTGCTGATGAGCAACGTTGCTATTCCTAATAATGCAATGCCTAAGCTAACCCCGATGCTAATGAGCGCCCGTTGCATGACGCCTCCTTTCGCCCAATGGCGACCGTTCGCAACTGTTGCCTTATTGAATCAACACCTGTTCCAGCCTGGCGTCACCGATCAACACCGTAACCCGGTCACCACGCCCAAGAACGCCATTGGTGTTCCAGATGTGCAGCCGATAGACAACGCCAGTGTTGAGCCGGTGGAAGCCGTGACCATGAA
>QEUW01000720.1 GCA_003577005.1 Chloroflexota bacterium
GTGTCCGTGATGAAAGACGGGCCCGCTAGCGTAGGCGCAGGGCGTGCGGGCGGGTCGAAGCCGCGCTCTGGGGGCACCCGGAGAAGAGAGGCGAGCCGCTCCAGCTCGACAAAGCTATTTGACCCCACCCGTCGCATCGTTCATCTGAGGGAGCCGCCCCTGACCCGGGGGCAGGCTGCACTCGAATCGGTTACTGAAGCCCAACGTCCGCAAGCAGTGCATCCGGTTGCAGACCGGACCAGAAGGAGTGTACCATGAACCAAGCCCATGCCCCCAATCCAACGCTGAGACTGCCCTGGTGGCTGGCCTATGAGCGCTTCATCGGCATCGATATCCACAAGCACTACGGGACGGTGGTAGCGCTGGATCAGCAGCGCCAAGTTCTCTTGCAACGGCGGCGCATCCCCCTCGAACAGTGGCCGGTGTGGGTGCAGCAGCACTTGACTGCCCAGGATGCCGTGGTCATGGAAGCCATCACCAACGGCTGGTGGGTCTAGGACCAGACCGCACCGCAGGTCGGACGCTGTGTCGTCGCTCATCCCGACGCCAAAGCTCGGGTCAAAACCGCGCCCAAAGGGCCCCCGGCTACATACAGGGCCGTGCGGTATCTGCTCCTTCGGCTATGTCGTCCCGTCTAGTTTGTCTCGGTGCTTAAGTCGCCAGCCGGTGACCGATGAGGGGGAAAGTCAAGGAAGGAATCATCCAATTGGTGAAAAAGGGCTGTCCAGCCCTTTTTTGGGCGTGGCAGCGCTCGGCTTGGCTAGAGTGGGAGCGGCGCTGCCCGCAGTCTCTAGTGAGCCGGCGCTCGGTCTTGAGTTGTGCGGGGGTCAAGGCTCGCCACCGGTGGCGGCGAAGCGGGGGTCATAAGCCGGGTGGGGGAAGCGTTGGCGCAGCTGGTCGGGCGAGCGGAGGGGGAGGCGGGTCTCGCCTTGAACGATAGCAGTGACCTGGCCGGCCAGCCCGAGCAGGGTAAGGGCATAAGCAGCGAAGTCATGCAAGCGCAGGCCCTGGCGCTGCTCCTTGGTGAGCCGGCCAGACGCAGGAATTTGGCTGCGAGTTGCTGGGGGGAGAGCAGGGCCGCGGTGGGGGCGCCATCGTCACCGTGGGTGAGGAGATGCCAGACGGCGACGAGCAGCTTGCGAGCCACGGCGGTGATGGCTTTATGGTCGCCGATGCGGCGGGCCAGGCGTTGATAGAGGCGCTGCCAGTGGCCGGGCTGACGGACGGCGATGCGAGCCGCCTCGACCAGCATGTGGCGGAGGTCCTTGCGTCCACTCTTGGTGATGCCGCCGTGGCGGTGCTTGTCACCGGACTGGTCGATGGCGGCGCCGAGGCGATGAGGCCGACGCCGGGCAGTTGCAGCAGGCAGAGGCAGTCGGCCCGCCACGGTGCTTGCTGACTCAAGATGGCGACTTTCTGTTCGAGTTGCTTGAGGTGATCCTCGACGAGGCTGAAGAGCGCCCCTTCAGGCGGAGTAAGTTGGTGGGCGTGGAGCAGACCCTGAAGACGATTCTTGAGTCTGGTCCGCTCGGTGACCTGGCGTTGGCGATAGGCCAGCAAGCTGCGCAGCTCCCGGACTGCCTGAGGAGGCACCCAGACCGGCTTGACGTCGTCGGCTAGGAGGCGTTCGGCCCAACGTTTGGCATCTTGGATGTCGGTCTTGATGCGGGCTTTGGCGTCGGGATGGGCGACGGGTAAATATGTAAAGGTAGTGATGGTATAATGGTGGGATGCAATGTCCACAATGTACCAGCGAACAAATCGTCAAGAACGGTAGCATTCATAACGGCAAACCAAAGTACAAGTGTAAAGCGTGTGGCCGCCAGTTCGTGGAGAATCCACAATGGCGCCCTATCTCAGACGAGAGGAAAGCACAAATCGAGAAGCTGCTCCGCGAGCGCATCTCGCTGGCTGGCATCGTCCGAGTCACCGGAGTGTCGGCGCGCTGGCTGCAAAGCTATGTCAACGAGTTGTATGCTCAGCAGCCTCGCCAAGCGATGGTGCGCTCAAAAAAAACGGCGTTTGACCCTGCAATGGGATGAACTCTGGAGCTTCGTCGGGAAGCGCAGCCACAAAGTCTGGGTGTGGCTGGCGATGGATGCCGACACCCGCGCAGTGGTCGCCGTCCAGGTCGGGGATCGCAGTCGAGAAAGTGCCCAAGCGCTCTGGCAGCAAGTGCCTCCCGTCTACCGCCAGTGTGCCATCTGTTACACCGATGACTGGGAGGCGTATGTGGGCATCCTGCCGCGCAAGCGGCCTCGGATCGTCGCCAAAGGCAGTGGCACGTCGAGCGTCTGAACAACACCTTGCGGCAACGGCTTGCTCGTCTTTACCCTTATTCTTATCCTTACCTCGGCCCGGCATAACCGTGCCACTAATTGCCGGCCAACTCCCCCGGCTCACCGGCTCACGACGATAGCATCACAACATACTAAACGAGAATACATGGCCGAAGGAATGGACACGGCGCGGCCCATACTTCAGCCAGTCCGGTGCAGCGGGTTGTTGGGCGGCCTTGACCGAATGAGGCTATGCTGATTTTGCTGCCTCTACCTCTACAGCTAAAGCCTCCTTCACTGCCTGTGGATTCTGCATCGCCACCCGCAGCAGTGCGCGTGCCGGCCCTTCCGGTTTCCGCCGCCCTTGTTCCCAGTTCTGCAACGTGGCAACACTGACCCCGATCATCTGCGCAAACTCACGCTGGGATTGCTGCAGCTTGCGGCGAATCTCCTTCACATCAAGCGGACTGAACCGAAAGATACGGCTGGGCTGACGCTCCCCGCGCTTGATCTCCCCTGCCTGCTTAATGCTCTCCATCAACAACTCGAAATCCTTCTCGTTCATGCCAAATCCTCCCGCACCAGATCGCGCAGCCGTTTCACTTGGGCTGGGGTCAAATCTTCCTGTTCACTTTTCGGATAGAGGAACAGCATATAAAATACGTCATGCGGCTTGTCCCAATAGTAGATCACGCGCAAGCCCCCGCGTTTCCCTCGCTGTCCACTCCCCCAGCGCATCTTGCGTAAACCGCCACTTCGCGCCATGACCACGCCCGTTTCAGGCCGAAAGAGCAACGCCTGCTGGAGTTCGATGTAGCTTTCTTGCGAAAGGTACGCTTCGACCAACTTGGTAAAGACAGGCGTCTCAATAAAGGTCATAATGCCAGTATACGTCACTGGCGCATCTTTGGCAAATCGTAGACGGCGCACTCAGGAGAGATTGCTTTAGTTGTGCTCGCCCCGTAAGATCGTCAGCCGGCCAACGAACACAGCTATTAGTATGAAGGTGTACTCCTGAGGGGGTGCGCAACCGGGCGCACTGTGGTAGAGTGTCCGTGATGAAAGACGGGCCCGCTAGCGTAGGCGCAGGGCGTGCGGGCGGGTCGGAGCCGCGCCCTGGGGACACCCGGAGAAGATAGTGACAGCTATCAAACTCGGGAAAAGCTATTTGACCCCACCCGTCGCATCGTTCATCTGAGCGAGCCGCCCGTGCCAGGGGCAGCTGTACTCGAATCGGTTACTGAAGCCCAACACCCGCCAGCAGTGCGCCCGGTCGCAGTTCATTCCCGGAGGAGTGTACCATGAACCAAGCCCATGCCCCCAATCCAACGAATGCACTCAAGCCACCACTGGGACTGGCGT
>QEUW01000126.1 GCA_003577005.1 Chloroflexota bacterium
CTCCGGATCGTCGCTATCGGCCAGCTCAATGTGCGCCAGTTCGAACCAATTGTCGCCATCATGGGTATAGAGCGCCAGAAGATGGGTTTGCAAGGGGTCATAGCTGCGCAGTCCGTAGGTGTAGGCCAGCCAGAGCCGTCGATCATCGAGCGGATTTTCCAGCGGGACAACTCGAACGCCTTCAAGACCACTCGTAGAGGTGGCTGTTGTGCTGGTCGTAATGCCGAGGCTAGCGGTAACCAGCGCTTCCAGCTCAGCCGGGTCAGGCTCGACCCCAGTTGGCGGGGAGGTGGGTGTAGCGGGAGCCACAGGGGTCGCTGTCGGCTCGGGTGTAGCGGTGGCGGGAGGTGCGGGGGTGCTGCCTGGCGTTGGTGTCGGCCTCGGGCATGCGGCCAGCAGCATAGCCACGACCAAAAGGATGACAAGACGAGAGTACGTGTAGACCATGGGTGACAAGGCTCCTCGAATTGTTCAAGCTTAGAGCGCAGAATCTAGTAGACAAAGGGGATCAGCCGCTTGCGCTGCGCTTGATAGATTGCATATGCAGGAAACTTCTGTACAAGCAACCTCTCCTCATAGCGCAATTTGATCAGCAGGTCAACGAGCAAAATCAGCCAAAACATCAGCCGCCACTTTGAAAAAGCAGTGATGACAAGCGGCAGCGTCACCAACAACAGGGCGAGATACATGGGGTGGCGCACCCACCGGTACGGCCCCTGATGCACCAATCGTGCATCGTGTTTTACCTCTGGCGTAATGTTAAGATTATCCAGCCGCATCGCCGCCCCTGCCCAGACTCCTATCCCACCTCCCAGGAGTTGTACCGCCAACCCGATGGGGTTGCGAGCCAGCCACGGCCCGGTCGCAGCGAGTGCCCCCAACATGGCAAACTGAACGGCAACTAGCGCCAAGGAATAGAGACGGCTCTGCATCCCTACTAGTATACCGGTCTGGTACTTTGTGCGCAACCCTACTTGCCCTTTTGCGCCAGTTGTGTACAATGAGGGCTGTTTTGTTTCGACCAGTTCATTGGAGGCAGGCAATTGCCTGTTGTAGGTGTAGCCTTCCTACCACGCTTCAACCAGCAGTTTACAGGAGAACATTCCACAGCACCTGACCCTCGTTGTTTTATACAGGGTTTCATACAGGGCAGCCTACTTTGACTAACTCACGTTTCGTAGGAAGGCGGCGCCGCCTTCCTACGAAACGTGAGTTTCAAGCTCTTATATTGTCGCGGCCCGCGAGCCAGACCGAGGAAGTTGAACGCATGATGCACTCTGATCCGACCGGCAATTCTAACGAAATCGTCATGTACACGACCGACTGGTGTGCCGATTGCTGGCGCGCCAAACAGGTCATGCAGTCGCTCAAAGTTTCTTATCAAGAGATCGACATCACCACCGATGATGATGCGTTCGAGCGCGTGTTGCAACTCAACAACGGTAAGCGCAGCGTCCCAACGATTGTCTTTCCCGACGGCAGCGTGCTGACCGAGCCGAGCGCTCCTGTTCTGATGCAAAAATTGCAGCGGCTAGGCTGGCTGGCCTGAACTAAATTCGTAACCCAAACAAAAGACGCCCCGAAATAGAGGATGAGCAACGAGTGAAGAAGTAGCTCACTCATCACTCATCACTCGTCACCCGACAAACTCGTTTCCGGGCGCCCAAACGTGCGCACGACCGCTACCGGGTCGTTTACCTCCATTGTTATCAGCGGCAAGAGCAAATTACCGCTCAGGCGCGGCATCAGGATCAGGGGAAGGTGCCCGATCCGCACCGCGCGCAACGTTGCCGCCATCGAGAACCGGTCGTCCCAGTGGGTATCTACCACTTCCAGCGGAAAGACAAATTCCGTGCCATAGGGAGTTGTCGCTGGAATTTGCACCCAATACGTGATCTGTACCACACTGCGCGCCAGCGCAAGACCCTGCCAGCGGACGATCCCATCGGTCAGTGTGCAACTGCCGGCGCTACACAAAAGCGAATCCTCTTCCACAAGAACGCCCTGGGGGATCGTATGATGCAATGTTGCGTTGGCTGGCAACACCCCCTGATTCCGGACATAGAGCGCTACCATTGCTGCCCCGCCAGGTTCCAGAAAGGGCGGGCGCAGTTCGATGCCGGAGCCGCTCAGGTCAGAACGCCGCGCTAGAAAGGTCACGTGTTGTTCATAGCGGTTGCCAAATCCATCATCTAACGTCACAACACTCGTGACCGGCGTCCGATCGGGCAGCGGCATAGTCAGACGCACGGCAAGGGTGAGGCTGACCGGCTGTTCGGCTTCTACAACAACCGACCACAGCACCCGGTCGCCGGTCACCTGGCACACCCCCACCTGGCAGACGAGCGAGCCACCGACATAGGTGGTTGCGGTCGGCACTGTCATGGCCAACACGGCGTTGGCGGGCACCAATCCGCTGTTGAGCAGCGTCACCTCGTAATGAGCCTCCTGATTGACCGTCGTCTCGCGACTAGACACAGCAACGGTCGAAGCACTCAAGTCTACCGGGTTGACCAACGTAGCAGCGCTCCGTTGCAGAACAGCGGATGGAGTGGTGATCGTCACCGTGTTTGTAATCCACTGGTTGATCCCTAGATCCGGCGAGTACATGACCTGGTAACTGACATCGGCTGTGACGCCAGAGGTGGTGCCCGGCACAAACAGCACAGCCAGACCATCGTGCAATGTGCGTGGCTGGCGGCAGGCGTAGGTTACACCCACTATGCCGCTGCTGTCCTCCAATCCAGTTGTCGACTCGCTCCCATTGAGCAGCCCCGCCGTACGCACCTGCACCTTGATCGTGCCATTCTCGTGCAAAATCGCCTGGAATTCTGAAACCTGGTCGGTATAGACCCAGAAGCTATGCGCACCCGACCACTGCACCACCAGTTGGCGATTGGGCGCTTCACCCAGGGTGATATAGCGCATTCCCCGAGTAATAACCAGGTCTGCCCAAACTGCGGCAATGATCGCACTGTTGCCAGCGAGACTCGGCAGGGGGCAATCGTTGCTGTAATCGCTGCCGCCCGCCGGGTCGAACGAAATAAAGCCATTGGTGCTCAAACAAAAGTCACGATAGGATTCGCCAAAAAAGGGAAAATCAAAGCCGATGGGTAGATTGCACGTGTATTCCTCATCGTACCCGTATACCGGAATGCCCTGCGCTGTAATATCCAGCCAGGCATACTCTACCTGTGGCAGGCTGCCATTGCCATCAGAATCCCCCCAAACATAGGTCCACTCGTCAAGGGCCAGCGGTCGCGATGGCAGCACGCCTTGCCAATGAATTGCTCGTGTGTTCGGGTTATAGACCCCGGCTCCAAACGACGAGCGCAGTGTGCCTGGTACATACTCGACGCCGGCGGGCAGCGGGTTGAACAACGCAAGGGCGCCGCCAGCCGGATTGCTGCCTTGCAAATGAACCGTATAGGTCAGCACATCACCGCTCTTGGCGCGCGTCCGGTCAGCGGAGAGATAGGTGTCGCTAAAGTCCGGCGCCAGCAAGACACTCGTGGCCGTACGCGAAAAGGCTACACTTTCACCGGCATAAAAGTTTGCCACACTAGTAACAAGCGTACCATGCGCCCACTCATCGATTGCCAACTCGGTGCGATAGACCACTCGTGCCGGCGGCGCATTGGCCGGCAGGGAGCCGCTCCACTCAATCTGATGGAGATCTGCGTGGTAAACAGCGCCGAGCGGATTTTCGTCAAAACCGGCGAAGCGCAAGACCGCAGGGAGGTGGTCAACCAGCCGCACATCATCCAGCGCTGTTGGCCCGGAGACCAGCTCAAGCGTGACGGTAACCGGCGCGCCAGGTGTGATGGCGGCACTGCTCAGGCGTTTGTCCGAGAGACAGAAAGAAGAGCCGACGCGCAACCCTTCCACCTGTCCGCCGGGCCACCCACCAACGGCAACGATGCGACCGCCAGCGTAGGCTGCGCCCATCCCGTACCGGTTGCTGTTGCGCATTGAGTCGATCCGTTGCCAACTGGCTGTGTTAGGGTCATACCGTTCGACGCTTCCCAACTGTGAGCGACGATTTCTCCCACCCATGACATAGAGCGCACCATCTGGGCCGGCGACGGCGGCAGCCGATTGACGCCCTTGCAGCAGTGGTGGTGCGCTACTCCAACGGTCGCTGGCTGGGTCATAGACCTCCACTGTGCGCGCTTCCCGCCACCCGCCTATGACATAGATCTTGCCGGCTACTGTGGCGGCCGTTGCATAGAAGCGGCCGCCACCCGGCATACTCGCCCTGGCCCGCCAGCGATTGGTTGCCGGGTCATACTCCCAGGTGCGATCCGACTCGAGGCTGTCCTTGTCCAATCCACCAAAGAGATAGAGCTTCCCGCCCGCGGTTGCGGCTGTGGCGCCGGCAAGGGCGAGGGGTAACGGCGCCACCTGCGACCAACTCCCGTCCGTGGGGTCGAAGACAGAGACGGTGGTGAGCAAGTCTATACTATAACTGCTGTATGACAGGGTATTGCCCCCGGCCACATAGAGTTTTCCGCCCAGCGCAGCCACGGCCATGTTGGCAAGCGGTTGTGGCATGGGTTGCGCCCAACTCCATTCCCTGGTACAGGTATCATACCGCTCTACACTGTTGAGCGGATAGCCAAAGAAGTCACGAGCGTTCCAGCCACCTACCGCATAGAGGGTGCGATCATCGAGTGCGGCTACGCCCAGTTGATAGCGCGGGCTGTTCAGCGGCTTTTCGCGCGCCCAGGGCATCACGGCTGTCGTCCGCAGTTCGATGCGCTGCGCCGCGCCGGGTTCATCCGCCGCAGAGACAGCCAGCACCGCCTGATCGGCGGCGCCGGCTACCACATCCGCCGGTGGAGTAACAACGATGGAGAGCGTAGCCGCCGCACAGGGAGGCAGGTGCAACTGCGGGTCAACAGCAACCGTACCGGTGACGATGCGAGTTTGCCATTGGTTCGCCTCCAGCGCCAGGGCTACGGTCAGCGGTTCTCTGCCGGCGTTGGTAATCTGCACCTCGAAGTGCGCCGCTTCCCCTGCCGCAGCCTCAAGCGCCTGCCGCGGGGCCGAGAGCAGAAGCTTGCGCGATGGGCGCTGACCTTCTAGCCAGCGTAGGCTCCGCCCCAACAGGGCGGCAAAATCCGGGTTCTGTTCGGTGTGGCGCGGGCCAAGATTCTCGTAACCCGCGGCCAGAAAGAGGGCACGACCGGAACTGTCACAGGGGTCAACGGCCAGGGCGGCGGCGGCGGACTGATTGTCATAGTGCAAAACGGGATATGCCGTGCCATTCCCTGGTTCAGCTCTGACCGCATCGGGAGAGAAACTAATGGCGCCATTTGAATGGCTATAGAGGCTGGCATTGGTCAAGGTGAGCTGGAGACCCTGGAGAAAGTCCAGCCCGCGCACGGTGTCCCCCTCGCCAGCAGCAACCGATTCCACCCCATCCGCATGGAAAAGGTCATCAAAGAAGGGAGAGCCATCAAAGATGCTGGCATCTTGTGCCGAATAGATCAGTCGCCCACCGTTTGCCACATACCCCTTCAGATTGCCGTCAGTGGTGGAATAGTAACACCCCCAGTAATAGGAACACCCGTTGTGCGCCCAGATCACAATATCGTAGGCAGACAGCGTGGCGGTCGAAGGAACACCATAGCCAAGCGAGCCATCCGCCAGCGTGGTTGTATCGGCAAAGGTCGTATATTGGATGGGCCACGTCTCATAGCTGTAACGCTCCTGTTCGAGCGCCCTGCGGTAGAGTTCACCCAGCGGCCAGCCAAAGAACCATCCTCCCGCTGCATCGGCCTCCACCAGCAGGATCGAAGGCGCCGACTCCAGGTTGAAATGCTGTACAAGAGCCTCCCCGTTGATAGTCACCGCCGCTGTCAGGGTGCGGTGCCCTACTGCTGTCACTACCACGGTGTGCGAACCGGCGGGCAGATTAAGCGTATAGCTGCCATCGGCACTGGAACGGGTGGACTGTTCAGGTTGGCCGGCCACAGCGATCAGCGCATCCGCGACCGCGCCATCGCTCCCCCGCACAATGCCGCTGAGCGGGGCCGCCGGCAGCGGAGCCAGCGCAAAGTCGGCTACCGAACTGCTACCGGCAAAGACCTCCTGCCCCGCAAAGGTTTTGCTCTGGTAGCCCCAGGCGCTGATCTCCACCTGGTAGGTGCCGGCAGGCACACTGGCCGAATAGACGCCGCTGGCATTGGTGACCGCAGAAAAACGGTGGCCGGCACTGTCGATGCCTACCATGGTTGCGGCGGCGATGGGTTGGCCGGTGGTTGCGTTACGCACCATACCGTAGAGATCGCCCGCGCTCAGCGCCCGCCTGACCGCGCCAAAGGCATCGATACGGCCATAGCCAAAATCGTTGTCCGGGCCAGGCTTGCCCAGGTCGCGAGCGCTGTAGACCATCAGGCGTTCGATCTCGTCTACCGTCAGGTCGCGCCGCCCATCGCGCAGATCGGCGGATACAAGCAGGGCTACCAGGCCGGCCACATGGGGCGCCGCCATCGATGTACCCGAAGTAGTATAGTATTCTGTGCCAAAAACAGACGAATAGACATTCAGACCCGGTGCGCTCAATTCAGGCTTCTGTTCACCAGGGTAGAATGAAGGCCCGCGCCCGCTGAAATAGGCGATCTGGTCCTCACGGTCGGTAGCTCCCACGGTGATGGCCTCGGGCGCATTGCCCGGCGCACCGATGGAACCAGGTCCCGCATCCGGGTTGCCGGCGGCAAAGACGGGCGCAATCCCGGCGGCGCGCAGCCGTTGGATGGCCGGGCGCAGCAGGTCGTTCACCGGGTTGGCCGACCCCCACGAATTGTTGACGACATCGGGCGCCTTGCTGCAATCCGCACTGGCCCGTTCGCCGCTAAGGTCGGTGGGGCAGAGCAACCACTGGAACGCCTTGAGCGCACCAATATCATCACGAATACCACCGGGCATGGTGCTATAACAGATGCCAGGCAGCGCGATCCAGGTTGCGCCCGGCGCCATACCGATCTGGGTTCCCGGCGCGCCGCCGTCGCCCACCATCGTGCCCATCGTATGCGTGCCATGTGAAGAACAGACATAGGGCTGGGTGGAGAGACTGGGACCGAGGTTGCCATCTGGATAGAGGTTGCTGTCCGGCTCAAACCAGTTGTAGTTGTGTTCAAACCGGCCATCGGGCAGACGCCCGCGGTAACGCTCAACCAGGGCGGGGTGTTGCCAGTCTACGCCGGTATCAAAACCGGCGACGACCGCGCCTTCGCCGCGCACGCGCAGTTCGTACCAGACTCGGTCGGCGCCTACCCGTTCGATGTTCCAATTGGATGGCTGGAGCGCAGCCGTAGCGAGGTCGGCGTCGCCAGCCGGTGTGGTGATACCCGTCTCTTGCAGCGCCAACAGTGGATAATTGGCTACGATCCGCGCCACGTCGTCTTGCTGTGCCAGGGCAACAATCGTGGCCAGATCGCCTTCAACCGCCAATGTATTGACAATAAAGAACGGTTGATACCCTGTCACGCCTTGCACCATCATTTGGGCGTCGAGTATTCCACGGACCGCAGCTTGGGTGACCTCGGTATCGGCGATCAGAAGGTCGAGCAGCGCCGTACGCCGGTCGACGTGACTGGCAAAGACACGTTGTTCGAGCGCAGCCAGATCAGGCTGGTGGCGTAGGTAGACAAGGAAGCGCGTGCGGTCGAGTGGCTGGTGCGGTTGTGGACCCAATAAGGCTGCCATTCTGGGATTGGCCAGGTGCGTTGGCAGCAGGTCGCCGCGCAGTTCGGCCAGAATGCGCGGGTCAACCTTCACCTTGATGTCGAAGGGAAGCGCATCCCAGGCGCGCCAGTTGGCGTCGGCAGTCTGGCTGGCGGCTGGGGCAACCTGGCGCAGCCCTGTGCGCCCACTCGCCGCGCCCGTACGCGCAGCTATCTGGCCCGGTGGGGTGAGCGCCAGGTAGAGCACAACCAGGGAGAAGGTCGCCAACCCGTACCGTATCTTGTTCAACATGAGAAGCTCCGGGGAAAAGAAGTGTTTGGGCGCGGTGTGTTGAAACGCTATGCAGCCCTGATCCGCAGATCGGCAACGGTGGGCGACGCTGCGGTAATGGCAAGCGTGCAGTAATAACGCACGGCGCGTATGAATGGTTGCACCACCTGTTTTTCAGATGGGTTCCCGGCAATTTTGCCCAATGAGAGCGGCGACGGCAAGTACCACATCTGTGCGATGGGAAAAGAACAGTTTGTCGCCTTTGGCGGGATTTGGACGCCGCGGGTTCGCACGAGGGCGTGCGAACCCGCGGACCATCAAGCGATGGGGAACCAGCGCAACCTTACGATCCTTTGGCGTCAAAAAGTACGTTGCCAGGCAAGCTGTGCGGCCAGACCCTCGCGTACGGTGGTAGTAGGGTTGTAACCAAGCAGATGCCGCGCCTTGCTAATGTCGGCGACCGTGCGGCGTTGGTCGCCGGGCCGCGGCGGCCCGTGGACGACCCGGGGTTTTGTGCCGCTCAATTCAGCCAGGATGGCCAACACCTGGTTGACATTCACCTCTTCGCCCCCGCCGATGTTGAATGTCTCACCGGCGCTGCGGTCGGGCTGTTCAAAGGCCAGGGTAATCCCGCGGACGCAATCGAGGACAAAGGTATTGCTCCGGCTGTCGGTGCCATCGCCATCGACGGTGATCACCTCGTCGTTGAGCAAGGCGCGGATAAAGATATGGTAGCCCATATCGGGCCGCTGGCGCGGGCCATAGACAGAAAAGAGACGCAGGATCGTCACCGGCAGCCCGGTGTTGAGGCTATAAGCCCGGCAGAGTTCTTCGGCGGCCAGCTTGGTGATCCCATACGGCGAGACCGGCGCCAGCGGTGCCTTCTCGTTGCCGGTGGCAAAACGACCGTAGACCGATGAGGTAGAAATATTGAGAAAGTGCCCAACTTTCTGTTCCACCGCAGCCGCCAACAGCCGTTGTGTAGCCTGGATATTGCATGTCACGTAGCGGTCGAACTCGCTCCAACTGCGCCGGAGCCCGGCCATGGCAGCGAGATGGAAGACGGCATCGACACCGTCGAGGAGCGGCGCCAGGTCGGCCTCGCGCAGGTCGAGTTCGTGAAATGTAAAGCGCTCTGCCTGCGGAGACTTGCGGATCTCGCCGAGATAGCTTTCTTTGATCGCGCGGGGATAATACGGGATAAAGGCATCGACGCCAATGACGGTGTGGCCTTTGGCCAGGAGCAGTTCGCACAGGTGCGAACCGACAAAACCGACGGCACCGGTGACAAGACAGGTGCTCATATAACAATTCCTTCCCGTTCGCATTGGCGGAGTTCGCACGTGGGCCTGCGAACTCCTCATAACTGGACATACTGCCCCACACCCTGTTCTATCGCCTGCGCATACACCTTGGACACGGTGACTGCGTCCTGCATCGCCAGCCCCACCGACTTAAAGATCGTGATCTCGTCGGGCCGGCTTCGCCCCGCCACCGCACCGTTGAGCAAGTCACCGAGCGCACCGGCCACATGGTCGTAGGTGAGCTCGCCGTTGGCAATGAGGATGAGAAGGTCGCCTGCTTCGGTCTGGGCGGTAGGGTGATGGTCGACAAAGACGCGGCTGTGGCGAACGATCCACGAGTCGAGTTCGCGCATCCTGGCCGTATAGCTGCCAACGGCATTGATGTGAGTGCCCGGTTGCACCCAACGGCCATCAAAAACAGGTGTAGTGGCATTAGTTGCCGTGCAGATGACCGCCGAATCTGTGACAGCCCTGCGTATCGTATCAACGCCACGGACTGCCGTCACCGCGACTCCCAGTTTCGTCTCCATACGGGCGCAGAAGGGGGCGTCTTTTCCCCCGCTTTGAGTCACCACGTAGACCTGGCGGATGGGCCGCACGGCGCAGACAGCCTCCAGTTGCGGCCCGGCCTGGGCGCCGGCGCCAAAGAGCGTAACGACTTCAGCATCAGGCCGGGCCAGATATTTCGTCGCTACGCCGCTGGCCGCGCCCGTGCGCATTGCGGTCAGGTGTTCTGCGTCGATCAGCGCCAACGGTTGGCCCGTCCGCGCATCGTGGAGCAGGATCACCCCCTGGATGGTGGGCAGGCCGTAGCGCGCCGGATTTTGACCGTAGACAGTGACGATCTTGACGGCCAACGTCCCCGGCTCTCCCTCGACAAAGACAGGCATCGAGAGATGCAACCCTGCGTGCGGCTCCACCGGCGTGGCCACCCGCTGCGGTAAGACCACCTCGCCCGCAGCCAGCCGGCGAAATCCCTCTTCGACGGCGTCGATGGCCGCCGGCATGGTCAACAGAGATTCGACATCCGCTCGTGTCAGAATGAGCATGTTGGCCTCGCGCTCTACATATCCGCCTGCGGCCAGACCTGATCCCATGCGGCCAGCCAGTCGGGCCCGGTGCTCTGGACCTTGAGCGGGGCTACCACTTCGACGCCGGGGCGGCCGCGGAACTGGCCGACCTTATCCACGGTTTCGACCTCGATGGTGATGGTCGTGGGTTTGGCCGGAGTGTAGAGGCCGGCGCTGGAGAGATTTTGGAGCGCGTGTTTGGCGCCCTCCTCGATCATCTGGCGGGCGCGCACGGGTGGGATCTGGCGGGCAGAAAAGCGCGAGAGACCCTTTTTGACGGCCACATAGGTAGGGCCGTCTCCGAGGATTTCGCGGCCTTCACGACAGACGGCCTCATCCCCGGTAACCAGCGCCACCGGGCAGCCATAATGGCCGCAGAGCGCGGCGTTGATACCCAGTTCGCCCACCAGGTCATCGTTGAACCAGAGGTTGCGCCAGGTGACGGTCGAAATCGTGTGGCAGAGCACGCCGTCGGGTGTGCCGGCGCGGGCGTGCATCCCCACCAGAAGGACGGCATCACAGCCCTTCTCCAACAGCTCGGTGTAGCGCGACCACTTGTGGTGGGCCACCCAGTCGCAGGCGGGATGGAGCAGTTCGGGTACAAAGGAGTTGAAGGTCCAACCGCCGCCGGCCCCGTGGCAATCGACGGCCACGATCTCGGTGGCGCCGGCTGCCACTGCGCCCCGCACAGCGGCGTTGATTTCCTCTGTATAGAGCCGCCGGCACTCTTCGTACATAGGGTCACCACCCGTCACCTGCTCCCAGACAACGATGCCGCTGACGCCTTCCATATCCGACATGATCAAGACACGCATAGTCTGCTCCTTGGCGAGAGATTGGTTTGTCGATAGCGCATTGTACTCGGAGCGAGAGTTGCGAGCAAGCACTATGGACCGCGGATTGGGCGGATTTATGCGGATTCTCTTTTGTCCCGCCTGCTCACTCCGCAAGGCAAGTCTTTCGGTATTCCCTGTTGGCAATCGTAGGTCATCGCCTCCGGCGTGATATGCTCACGCCGGAGGCGATGACCTACGAAATCTGCAATACCGAGGGACTTGATTTCCAGTGTACTAATCCACCCGATCTCCGGTCAATCGGTTTTCACACCGGCCAATCCTCCGCTGCGCAGCACCTCCTCGCGCAGCGACTCGGCGTCCCAGCCAGTGTCGCGGTCGGTGGCGGCGGCGGTCAGGTCGGCCAGGAGCAATTCTTCCAGGTCTTCGATGCGGCTGCGGGCGGTGTTAATATACCAGGTGCGGTCTGCGCGGTTGATGGTCAACATGCGCATAGAGATGTCATCGTAACGACGGAACTTCTGCGCCGCCCGGTGCGCCAGATAGGCCCGAAACCCCAGCAGCCGCAGGGCATCCTCACCCATGCGAAGCGATGTGTCCAGCGCTTCGCGGTACACGTAGGTCACGCCTTGTTCGAGCAGGTCGTGGGCATCTTCCCACTCGAAAGCGCGCGCCAGAATAGTCAGGTGAGGAAAGTGTTTGCGCGCAGTATGGACGAGGCTGAGCGTTGTCTCGGGGTCGTCAAGGGCCAACACCAGCAGCTTTGCTCGCCCGGCGCCGGCGATCTCCAGCAGGTCGTGGCGCGTGGCATCGCCATAGTAGACCTTGAGGCCGAGCCGGCGCAGTAGATCTACACGGTCAGAGTCGATTTCGAGCACTGTCGTCGGTACACCGTTGGCCCGTAGGAGCCGGCCTACGGTGGCGCCAAAGTCGCCAAAGCCGGCGATGATCACCGGGCTCTGCTCGTCGATGGCGTCGGCTGTGCGCTCCTCGCGCTGTTTCGTGCCAAAGCGCGGCTGGATCACGCGCTCGTTGACGATCATCAACAGCGGTGTCAGCGCCATAGAGAGCGCCACGACTGCGACCAATGGGCTGGTGAGTGCCGGCGGCAGCACCCCCTCCTGGTTGGCGAACGAGAAGAGCACAAAGGCAAACTCCCCTACCTGTGGCAGCGCAAAAGCAAAGAGCAGGCTCTGGTCCAGGCTCAGTTTGAAGAGACGAGCCAGGGCAAAGAGGATGGCAAACTTCACTGCCATGATCCCCACGACCAACCCGACGATGAGCAACGGCTGGCTCAGGATCAGCGCAAAGTCGATCGAGGCTCCGACGGCAATAAAGAAGAGCCCCAGCAAGAGACCTTTGAACGGGTCGATATCGCTCTCCAGTTCATGGCGGTATTCGCTGTTTGCCAGCACCACGCCAGCGAGAAAGGTGCCCAGCGCCGGGCTCAACCCTACCTCTGTCATCAAGAGGGCGATGCCAATCACCAAGAGCAGCGCCGCCGCGGTGAAGACCTCGCGCAGCCGCGTGGCCGCAATGGCGCGGAAGAGCGGTCGCAGCAGAAAGCGCCCGGCCAGTACAATCGCAGCCACCGCACCGAGCACAGCCAGCGTCTGCGCCCAGGGTGGTAAACCTGAGACAAAAGTGGTGGCGGTATGGGCCTCATCACCATGACCGGCGTCCCCTCCATGACCAGTCGCCAATAACGGAAAGAGCGCCAGCATGGGGATCACCGCGATGTCTTGAAACAACAAGACGGCAAACGAACTCTGGCCGCCCGCCGTCTTGAGCAATCCTTTTTCGTTGAGCGATTGGAGCACAATCGCCGTGGATGAGAGCGCCAGCGTCATCCCAATTGCCAGGGCCGGCTGCCAGGACAATCCCACCACCACGCCCAACCCCGTCACGACCGCCGCCGTCACCAGAACTTGCAGCCCACCCAACCCGAGGATCGGTGCACGCAGCCGCCAGAGCAACGCCGGCTCCAACTCCAGCCCGACGACAAAGAGCATGATGACGACGCCAAATTCGGCAAAGTGCAAGACATCCTGCCCCTCTTCACCCACCAGCCCGAGCAGAAATGGCCCAATCATGATGCCGGCCAATAAATAGCCGAGCACCGAGCCAAGACCCAGCTGTTTGGCGACAGGGACAGCGACCACCGCAGCCGTCAGGTAGATAAAAGCGTCGAATAGAAGGTTCTCGCTGCTCATGATCCCTCGCGCAAGGCAATAGCAGATAGACCGCGGGTGAAGCGGATTGAGCGGATGTTTGCAGGTCTTTCTCAATCCACAAACATCCGCCTTATTTGCCCAATCCGCGGCCTATGCAGTGATTTGTTCAACGGGCACCTGGTCCAATGCTTCATTTAGCGTGGCATACGGCCGGATTGCCCCCCAGTCGAGGCGGTCGTCGCACAGCCAGACAAGCAACTGATGGTAGCGCTGCGCGGCAGCTTCGATATCCGCTGCGGTGAGGCGGTGTGTGCCGTGGATCACATAGGGCGGTAGGTACTCCATACCGCAAAGATGGGCCGTCTGTTCGATGGGCGCCAGCAATTCGCGAATGGTAAAGCGATTGTACCCATCATGCTGGTAGGCCGAAGCGCCACCGCCGGCGCTAATCAGGCTGAGGAAGCGCTTGCCGCGGAGCGCACGCCCCCGCGAACCATAGGCCCAGCCATGTTCTAGCACCAGGTCTTCCCATTGTTTGACCAGAGGCGGCGTGCTGTACCAGAAGAATGGATGTTGAAGAACGATCAAATCGTGTCCGGTGAGCAACGATTGCTCACGCGCGATATCGATATCAAAATCAGGGTAAGCTTCATAGAGGTCATGAAACGTAACACCGGGAAGGGTAGCCGCCTCCTGCACCAGGCGACGATGGACCCGAGATTTTTCGAGCGATGGATGGGCAAAGAGGATCAACACGCGCGCCATAAGATGCTTTCTACACTGGATTACCCGCAAGCCACGACCCTTGTACCTTCACACTTACGTAATCTGCAAGACAAAATTGAACGTGCCGATTTTCCCGTCGCCGCTATCCTGCACATCCATGAGCAACTCCGGGCGAAAGATACGGTCGCGCTCGTTGGCCGGTTCGCCGGGAAAATAGAGTTGCGTAGTCAGCACCGGTTGGTTGGGCGCCTGGACTTTGACATGAAAATGGCGCGTGCGCCCCGCATAGACGGCCGGCATGATGGTCTCGAGCGTATAGCGCCCCTGGTCGTCGGCAAAGAAGTGGCCGCGCAGCCTGTAACCGGTGTTATCATAGACGCCGGCATCATCGCAGTGCCAGAAATCGAGCAGCACCCCGGCGATGGGTTGGCAGGCGGTCGAGAGCACATAGCCGGTAACGATCATCCTTGTCCCGGTAATGCCCGGCTCCAAAAATGAAGAACGTTCGGGCGAATTCGGAGTGTAGAATGGGCCCTCGGTCTGGGCTGGAGTTGGCTCGTCGCCATCGTCACAGGCCGGCGTCGGGGGGATAAGCTGCACCACTTCCGCCGCAGGTTCGCCGGCTACCACCTCAGCCAGTGTGGGAGTGACGGTGGGAAGCACAACCTCCGGCGCTGTAGCCGGTGGCGCTGGTGTGGCACCGGTGATTACTGGCGCCACGCACCCGGCCAATAGCGCCGGTGGGATCGCCAATCCCATCCGCAAAATGGTACGACGCGATAGGGCGCTCGTTGTTTTTGTCATTGCTCATCTCCCTGCTGAATTCTTACACAGGCTACAACCGCCTCGGTGCGGACAAAGGTAGAGCAATCTTCGAATGATGTCAGTAAGCTTACCTCACGCACAGCAGGTAGGACAAGATAACACCTGACTCCAAATTTCAGGTAGGCAATTTCAGGGCTTCGCTGCTATAATACCGGTTGCCAAGTCAACGCAGCGACCATACCCAAAGGACGCTGCATCAGCACGAGGAGCGAGCATGATCCCGCTGCACGATCTGAACCCGACCCGCCGTTTTCCGTTGGTCACCTATTTGTTGATTGGCATCAACGTTGTAGTCTTTTTCTGGCAACAGAGACTGTCAGAGGAGCAACTCCACCAGCTCTTTCTGACGCTTTCGGTCGTACCAGCGAACGTTGCCCAGGCTCCCTTTTCGGCCGAGACTCTGCTCGACATGGTGCGCAGCATGTTTTTTCACGGCAATTTGGCGCATCTGCTCGGAAATATGCTCTATCTCTATCTCTTTGGCGACAATCTGGAGGATCGGCTTGGCGTCCCGCTCTATCTGTTGCTCTATTTTGTCAGTGGCTTTGCTGCTGGCTATGCGCAGGTATTGGTCAACCCGGCCTCGGAAATCCCGCTGGTTGGGGCAAGCGGCGCCATTTCGGGTGTGTTGGGTGGCTATCTGTTGCTCTTCCCTGGCGTCGAGGTGCGCGGCATCATCCCGATTGGCTATTTCTTTCACACTGTGCGCTGGCCGGCGTGGGTGGTGCTGGGTATGTGGTTTGTCATACAGCTGCTCTATGGTCTATTGGGGCTCGGCGCGATGGCTGAGGGGGGTGTCGCCTTTTTTGCCCACGTAGGTGGCTTTGTCGCTGGGCTGGGGATCATGGCCGTGCTGATGCCCTTTATCCACCCACCCCCGCGTTCCGACCGCTACCAGATGCTCTACGACCGCGCCAGCCGGTATCGATTTTAGATTTTCGATTTTGGATTTAAGCCCTGCCGTGTCAGCGGGTCCCTCCAGCCCAAAGTCAGAATCACCCAAACTGAATGCCCTGCGCCAGCGGCAGCTCGCTCGACCAGTTGATGGTGTTGGTCTGCCGGCGCATGTACCCCTTCCACGCATCCGAGCCGGACTCGCGGCCGCCGCCCGTCTCCTTTTCACCGCCAAAGGCGCCGCCGATCTCGGCGCCGCTGGTGCCAATATTGACATTGGCGATGCCACAGTCCGACCCGGCGTGGGAAAGAAATTCTTCGGCGGTCAGTAAGCTGGTCGTAAAAATGGCGCTGGAAAGACCTTGGGGCACCCCGTTGTGGATGGCGATGGCTTCGTCCAGCGTCTCATATTCCATGATATAGAGGATCGGCGCAAAGGTTTCTTCACAGACGAGCGGCGTTTGCCCCGCCATTTTGACGATGGCCGGCTCGACAAAGTTCTGGCCTTTGTGCGGCAAGCGTTGGCCACCGGTAAGGATTTCCCCTCCTTGTTCTTTGGCGCTCTCCAGCGCAGCTATCATCGCCTCCACCGCCTTCTCGGTCACCAATGGCCCCATGAGCGTGCCCGGCTGCAACGGGTCACCAATGGGCACCGTTTCGTAGGCGCGCACCAGCCGTTCCGTGAGCTCGCTGGCGACGGCTTTGTGGACGATGAGCCGCCGTGTGCTCGTGCAACGCTGGCCCGCTGTACCCACCGCGCCAAAGACGATGGCGCGCACGGCCAGGTCAAGATCGGCATCGGCGGCGACGATGATGCCGTTGTTCCCACCCAGTTCGAGGATCGTCCGCCCCAGCCGGCCTGCCACGGTCTGCGCCACATGGCGGCCCGTACGGATGGAGCCAGTAAAGCTGATGAGCGGCAGCCGCCGGTCGGCGATCATGCGCTCGCCCACCACTTCATTTGCGCCGATGGCAAGGGTGAAAATACCGCTCGATCCATGGTCGGCCATGACACGGTTGCAGATGTGCTGTACCGCCACCGAGACTAGCGGTGTGATCGGCGACGGCTTCCAGACCATCGTGTCGCCGCAGACTGCGGCCAGGGCAGCGTTCCACGACCAGACCGCCACCGGAAAGTTAAAGGCGGTGATGATGCCGATGGGGCCCAGCGGGTGCCACTGTTCGTACATGCGGTGGCCGGGCCGCTCCGAGTGCATAGTCAGCCCATAGAGCTGGCGCGAAAGGCCCAGGGCAAAGTCGCAGATGTCGATCATCTCCTGCACTTCGCCGACCCCTTCGGCGCGAATCTTGCCCATTTCCAGCGTCACCAGTTCGCCCAGCGGTTCGATAGCGTCGCGTAGGGCGTTACCAAGGTCGCGCACAACCAGCCCCCGCTTGGGCGCTGGCGCCATCCGCCAGGTTGTGAAGGCGGTCTGCGCTGCGGCCACAACCCGATCATAGGCGGCGCCATCGGCCTGTATCACACGCCCGATCCGCTCACCGGTTGTGGGGTTGTAGGAATCGAGCACCGAGCCCCCCGGCTCGGCAATCCAACCATCTGGGCCAAAACAAGCGCCAGAATTGACCGCTGCCAACCCCAATTTCTTCAAGAGTGTCTTCATACTTCACTCCTACTTCCAACTCTCCGTTCCCCACTCTCTACTCGCGTGTCCCGTATCGTATATCCCGTATCTCGCTCAATCCGCTTGATCCCCTTGCGCGTCAATGCCACCCTTGTGCGCTCGATGCGCTGAAAACCCTGTTCACCTTCACTCGTATAGACCGAAACGATATTGAGATAGTAGACTCGCTGGCAACGCGCAACGCAGAGTTTCCCGCGCTGGAGA
>QEUW01000721.1 GCA_003577005.1 Chloroflexota bacterium
TGGCCTGTCGGATGGACCTGTGGTCGTGCGCCGGGTCCGCTTTCAGGGGCGGGAATACTACGCAGAGTATCCCCGCTCCCAGGTTGGCAGTGCATGGGCGATTCTGAGCCTAATGGCAGAGCAGGAGCAGACCGATGGAACCGACGAAGGATGAACTGAGGGTGCTGGCGGCCGTGGCCGCAGCAGATGAGGTGACGCTGGAAGGGTTGGCCGAACAGTTGGGGATGCACATCAGTGTCGTCGCCCGCCTGATCTGCACTGGCTTTGCCAAAATCGCCACCGATGTAGACACCGGCCAGGTAGCCCAAGATCTGCGTGAGCAGTGGCCGCGGGAGGAAGGTGGAGCATGAACCAGGCACAAGCGCTGCTACAGGAAGCCATCTTCCAGGCAATCGCACGGGAGCGCCGTTACCAGGATGACAAGTACGGCCCAAAGCCCCATACGGTCGCCAACTTCCTGTTGATCATGGAGGCCGAACTCGATGAGGCGAAGAGGGCTTGGGTCAAAAGTGAAGGCGACCAGAATGCACTGAGAGAGATTTTACAGGTCATTGCCGTTGGGGTGGCCTGTCTTGAGCAACACGGAATAGTAGAACGATAGGAGACAGTCATGGCAAGGGCTGGATACATCATCTTGGAGCGCGATGGGTTTCGGTGCGTCTACTGCGGCTATTCTCCAGTGGACGGTGACAATGTGGTATTGACCGTCGATCACATTCTGCCGGTGGCTATGGGTGGCCCGGATCGGGCTGACAACCTGGTGGCGTGCTGCCAAAGCTGCAACTCTCAGAAGCAGGCTAAGCCCCTCGATGGCGAATTACGGCAACGCATAGCTGACGGCGCGCGGGCGCGCAATGTAAAACAGGGAATCCCCAACGATCTGGCCGTCAATCTGGGGAGCACCAGCGCAGAAAAGCGCGCGCGGCGTCGATGGGATGTGCTCCCGGTCAAAGCATTGTGTTTTGCCTACAATCTTGTGGCGAATAGCCATGCTACGTCCAATCAAAGGGGCTATTCGATTGCACGCTCGCTTTGCTTTGTGATCGATATGCTGCCTGAGTACATCCGTGAAACCGGAGACGTGGAAAGAGCGGAAAGAATCAAACGAGAACTCTTGGAGATGGCAACTCTGGTAAGACGAAAAACCGAGGGTCTCCCGGAGACCGAACGTTGGACGAGATACGCACAGGGTTGGGTTGAGTCCGCACTAAAAGAATCGGTGACCGATGAGGATATTGAGCATTGGTTAGGCCCAGAGGCATTCGAGTATTGGGATTACGTGTATCGTCGCAAGGGATGGATCAACGAATGAGCGAGCCACGGCAAGAGCCAGAAGTTGAAATCATCGGGGAAGAAGGCGAACCCTCCTATGCGATGGAGCTGCCTGCCCTGCGCACGCCTGGCTTTGCTGAGCTATTTGGACCCGCCTATGCCGGCTCGGAGGAGTGGATCCGCTCAGCGTGGATCGTGGGCCGAGACGCCTGGCTGCGCATGAAGGAAGGCAAGAGCGGTAGCCGCCACACGCGGCGCAGCTATGAGCAGGCCAGCGCGCAGTGGATCACCTTCCTCGCAGACCTGCGCCATGAGGACGGGCGCCCGGTGCGGCTGTGGGAAGCCACCACCGAGCACGTGCGCCTGTGGCAAGAGCATCTGGCGGCCAGTGGACTTGCGGCCAGCACGGTCAATCAGCGGTTGGCGGCGTGCAGCTCATGGTACACCTTTATGGAGCGTGAGCGCATCCTGGTGCGGGGAATCGAGGTCTCCGCCTTTATGGACCGGGCCGGTCGCTTCCGCGCCAACCCGTTCGCTGCCGGCAACGTGCAGCGCCAGCGCGCCGAGCAATACGGCCATGCCCGTATCCTCACGCCCGAAGAGAGCCAGCGGCTGATCAACCACCTGCAGGAGCGCAGCCACTTGCGCACCGGCGCCCGCAACTATGCGCTCCTCCTCGCCTACCTGTTGACCGGCTATCGCAATGCCGAAGTGGTGAGCTTACGCTGGGGCGCCATCCGGCCCAACCGCAACCAGCCGGGCGCCTGGGTGGTTGAGTGGCGGGGCAAGGGCAACAAGCGCCAGTCCGACCCGCTGCCCAACCGCGTCTACTACGCCATCGTCCACTACCTGAAAACCAGCGGACGCCATCCCGACACGATGGAGCCGGATGATTACATCTTCATCCCGCACGTGACGCACGGGGTGAGCAACCTGGTCCACCAGGACGACGCCGACGATGATGAGCCAGGCGCACGGCATATCAGCAGCACACAGGCGCAGGCGATCCTGCGCACTGCGCTGAAGCGGGCCGGCGTCGAGCGCCCAGACGAAGTGCGCATCCACGACCTGCGCCACACCTTTGCGCACCAGTATCGCCGGCGCAACGGGGACCTGGAAGGCTTACGCTCCAGGCTGCACCATGAGAGC
>QEUW01000722.1 GCA_003577005.1 Chloroflexota bacterium
TATGTCGAACTGACGTTAGGCTATCCTCAAAGCCAGGTACCAGTACTTCATCCACATGTTCTTGTAGGCGGGAAAATTGGTGATGTAGGCCGAGTCCTTGAGGTGCCGCCTAATGAGAGCAAAGGATGCTCTTGTTTACCTATCCAGCCCACATCGTGTTGATTCGATTCTCTCGCAACTCTGATTCATCGGCACAGAAGTGCCAATGAGTCTACTTCCTTCAGTGCTAGGTCTGGTCACCCAACTACCGCAAGCAGTTTCTGTGGACTTTTCAATTCCTACTACCCCTCATCACAAGGTAGCAACTTGAGTCAAATGTAACGGTATAGGAGAAAGACATGAAGCGATATCGTATTCTCTATGTTGTATTGACAGTACTGACGTTTGCGATTGTGTTTGGATTCTGGACTGTCAATCAAGCATATGCCAAGCGTCTCGTAGCTACTAGCGACATAGTTAAGCTGGCCAACGAGATGATAGGCGAAGGAGAAATTCTGCATTTCACAAAAACGCTCTATGTTCGTAGTAACTTAAAAAACGCTGAGCCTCCCGACCCATATCATATGCCCTTACTCCCACTGCTAAGTGCGAAGCCAATCGTCGATATATGGCTATCACCTCACATCATGCATTCGATTACTATAATTGGCCCCAAAAACTGGACCACGTGTTAAGGTGTAGACCCACACTTTTCTCAGTACGTGGAGGGATGCTCAGATGGCAAAGACACGCCGACGGTTCAGTGCTGATTTCAAGTTTCGGGTGGCGCTCGAAGCTGCCAAGGGCACACGCACGATTAGCGAACTGGCGACAGAATACCGGGTCCATCCCAACCAGATCAGCCAGTGGAAACGCCAGTTGCTGCAAAACGGTGGCGATGTGTTCAACCAGAACGGCAGCAAGGCGCAGCGAGATCAGGAGGCAGTGCAGACTGAACTCTACGAGCAGATCGGCCGGCTCAAGATGGAACTGGAGTGGGTCAAAAAAAAGTCTGCCCAGTTCTCCTGAAGCCAAGCGTGGCCTGATTGAGCCGAACCATCCTGAGTTGAGTCTGCGCCGCCAGTGTAAACTGCTGGGGCTGAACCGCTCGACCTGGTACTACACGCCCGCCACTGAATCAGCCGAGAACCTACACTTGATGCGGCTGATTGATGAGCAGTATCTGCGCACGCCCTTCTATGGCTGGCCACGCATGACGGCTCACTTGCGCCGCCTCGGCTATGTGGTCAACCACAAGCGCATTCAGCGACTGATGCAGCAAATGGGGCTTCAGGCCATCTATCCGAAGCCCAAGACCACCAGAGCCACTCAGGAAAGAAAGAGTTATCCCTATCTACTGCGTGACCTGGCAATCGACCGCCCGAACTTCGTCTGGAGCGCCGACATCACCTATGTGCCGATGCGTCACGGCTTCATGTATCTGGTGGCCGTGCTCGACTGGTATAGCCGCTACGTCTTAGCCTGGCAACTCTCGAACACGCTTGACGGTTATTTCTGTCTCGACGCCTTGCTGCAGGCGCTGGCGCGGGGCCGACCGGAGATTTTCAACACCGACCAAGGTGTGCAGTTTACCGCCCACGCCTTTACCGCCTGCCTGGAGGCCGCTACCATCCGCATCAGCATGGACGGCCGTGGTCGAGCCTTGGATAACATCTTTATTGAGCGGCTGTGGCGCAGCGTCAAGTATGAGGACATCTATCTCAAAGACTACGCTGCTGTGCGCGACCTGGAGGCCGGTTTAGCCGACTACTTTCACTTCTATAACCATGAACGACTACACCAGAGCCTGGCCTATCGCACGCCAGCCGAGGTCCATTTTGCGTAATCGCTCATGTTGTTGCTTTTCGTTCCACCTTATTGTCGTCACTTTCTGGTCTTGACAATGCGGCCAAGCATAAACCACTCAACGCATAGTTAGCATAGCACCTATGAATGAGCAACTAAAGGCACAGTTACTTCAGATGGTTGAGGAGGACCGCCGCGTACGTGCTCAACTTGTGTCAACTGGCGAGCTGTATAAGGGGTATGCACCGCAGATGGCAGCCGTCCATCTCCAGAATGCTCAGCAACTGGAGGCCATCATTGGCATGTGGGGCTGGCCTGGAAAAACACTCGTCGGGGAGGAGGGCACGGGGGCTGCCTGGCTCATTGTCCAGCATGCAATTGGCAGTCCCAACTTCCAGCGAATGTGTCTACCACTCCTCAAAGAGGCAGTGGCTTGTGGCGAGGCAGAACCGGCACAGGTTGCCTATCTTGAGGACAGAATTGCCTTTTATGAGCGCCGGCCACAGCGGTATGGCACCCAGTTTGACTGGGACGAGCACGGGAAGATGAGTCCGTGGACACTCGCGGATTCACAACGCGTCGATGAGTACCGTCGTCTCGTGGGCTTAGGGCCCCTTGTGGAGAAGGTTC
>QEUW01000127.1 GCA_003577005.1 Chloroflexota bacterium
CCCCCTGCAACGCCAGGTGGGGGACAAGGTGGGCGAGGCTACCACGCTCAACAACATCGGCCGGGTCTATGCCCACCTGGGGGGAAAGGAGCAGGCGCTGGAATACTACGAGCAAGCCCTCCTGCTCTGCCGCCAAGTGATGGCCAAAGCTGGCGAGGCCATCACCCTTAACAATATCGGCGTGGTCTATGCCACCCTGGGGGAGAGGCAGCAGGCGCTAGAATACTACGAGCAGGCACTTCCCTTGAGTCGCCAAGTAGGAGATCGAGTCAACGAAGCAAGACTCCTCAACAATATCGGCAGGGTCTATGATGACCTAGGGGAGAAGCAGCAGGCGCTGGCCTACTACGAGCAGGCCCTCCCGATCCGCCGCCAGGTGGGCGATCGCTGGGGCGAACGCGTCACGCGCTACAACCTGGCGATGGTCTATGTGGCGTTGGGCAACCTGGACGCGGCGGTGGCCGAACTGGAACAGGTGGTGGCTATCGACGAAGCGGTCGGCCACCCCGACCTGGAGAGCGACCGCGCCAGGCCCGTCATGTCTTTTGGCCCTATCACACAACACCCGCTGCCCTCCGCGCTTCAGCGGGCGCTGTGCGGCGCGGCGGCGATCAGGCGTGTGGTCTGGTCGTGGACTGTTCGAGTTGCCGGATGCGCCTCTCCGCCTCAGCCAGCCGCTGGGCGAGCGCTTTCACCGTCTGCAACAGGTGGCCGATGGCCTGTTCGGGGGTGAGCCGGTCGTTTTCCCACATGGACAAGAGGTCGGGGAGGGGATAGGTCGCCATAGAAAACCGTCCTTTCGTGTGGATGAGAGATTGGAGACTAGAGATTGGAGACTGGAGACTGGTTGCGCACCAAGTCTCCAGTCTCCAATCTCCAGTCTCTCCTGCCCGCTGCGGAGGGCAGCAAAACAGCCGCCTCCAACACTCCTGTTGCCAGGCGGCTGCGCATTTGATCCTTACGAAAAGGACGGTTACAATGCTCTTCAGCCGTCCAGACTGGTATCCTCAGTTTGGAGGGTTAGCCGCCTGCGGATGGTCGCACATCCAAAGGCGGCGATTTTGCTGTGGCTGCCATCATAGCTGCATCTACTTCTTCTTGTCAAATCGATAAAAAACGGCTACGGCACGACTCACTACGACAACGATAGACCGCGGATCGAGCGGATTGGGGCGGATTGTGTCTATGATGAAAGTGGTTCTCGACACCAATGTCTTTGTAGCGGCAGGGTTCAACTCGCATAGCCATGCGGCCCAGATCATTGGGGCTGTGCGGGCGGGACGGCTGGCGCTGGTGTGGAATGAGGAGACCCGCAGCGAGACCCAGCACATCCTCGAGAAGATCCCGCCGCTCGCCTGGTCTGACTTTGCTCCGCTCTTTCGGGAGGTTGACCGCTATGATGGGGTGACGGAGCCCGAACGCTTCCTGGAGGTGAGCGACCCGGATGACCGCAAGTTTGCGGCATTGGCGCTGGCGGTGGGGGCGACGCTGGTGACGCAAGACGAGCATCTGCTGTCGGTGCGGGATTCGCTTGGGGTTACGGTCCAGACGGCGCGGGGGTTTTGGGAGAGGATGGCAGCAGCGAATTTAGGAGCGTAGGTGGGCGCAGTGCCACAAAAAGCGAGCAGTGGAGTGCGTCGCACTGGCCGAAAGACGTATCGTCGTGCAGGAGATCTGCCCGGCCAGTGCGACGCACTCCACGGTATTCTGTGATACCACCTTGGTGGGGACAGTAGGGCAAGATAGCATCTTGCCCTACTGTATGTCCCGTGCTATGATAGGAGAATGAGGGGCGCACAGAGACAAGAAGGGCCGCCGATGGCTGCATTGCCAAAGACCTATCTCACACCGGAAGAATACCTTGCGTGGGAGCGCAAACAGGAGACAAAACACGAGTATTGGGCCGGCGAGGTCTATGCCATGGCCGGCGCCAGTGAGCGGCATAATCTGATCTCAGCCAATGTGGTTGCCGGCCTGCATACACAACTCCGCGGCCGCGGCTGTCGCGTCTATCCAAGTGATCTGCGCATCCGTGTTCCCGCTACCGGGCTCTACACCTATGCGGATGTGACGGTTGTCTGTGGCAGGCCGCAATTTGATGACAGCGAGCAAGATACCCTGCTCAACCCCACGCTCATCGTCGAAGTGCTCTCCAAATCTACCGAGAGTTATGACCGCGGCACCAAGTTCCAAAATTACCGGTCGTTGGAGTCGTTGACCGACTATCTGCTCATCGCCCAGGATCGGCCACAGATCGAGCATTACGCTCGCCAGGCGAACGAGCAGTGGCTCCTTTCCGAAGTGAGGGGTCTGGAAAGGGTCCTCGAATTGCCGACGCTTGGCTGTGCCCTCTCCCTCGCCGATGTGTACGACCTGGTAGAGTTCCCGCCTACCGACCTGCGCGATCGTAACCAGACCACGCGCTAGCGCCTGGTCGCCTTACCATCTTATGTCCCTCTATCAGATTCAACCACCTGAAGCGCCGCAACAACGCTCACCCTGGCTGATCACCCTTGTGCTCGTGCTGATCGTCGTTCTGCTAGGGGTAGCGCTTTGGTTTGGTACGCGCGGGAGCCTGGGGCTGCGTTTGCTGATAACACCTACGCCCTCGCCAACGCAGGGCACGCCACCCACAGCCACGCCCGACTTTCGCGCCACGATCATTGCCGAAGACCAGGCTACGCAGATCGCATACCTTGCCGTCGTCACGCGCCAGACGCCGGCAGTGCAGTTTGTTCCTGTGGCGATGGGGGGCGCCGACGCCACCGCTACGGCTGTCAGCCTCAACTTGCCGGTGGTGGGCGGCGGCTGGGATTCGCCGCTGGAAACACCTACACCTGCCTCTGATTCTTCATTGATCAATCTGCCCGATGTCCAGGTTCCGCCACCCGAACTTGGTGTGAATCCCGAATCGCCGCTGGAGACGCCTACTCCCGAAGGGCCACCGGTACCTGGTGTCATCGAGACCGAAACGCCCACGGCTACTGAGACCCCCTTTGTGACCGAGACACCCACGCCTACCATGACGCCGGCGCCCACTGTTTTTCTCGTGGAAAGCCTGCGCGCCCGGATCGACCCGACCCTCACTGCCACCACCGTCTGGCTGCGGCAGGCGCCCATGAATACCCACACGCCGGACGCTACGTTGGTAGCCGGCGCCGACATCTGGCTGATAGGCCGCGATACGACCGGCGAGTGGGTTTATATCAGCGGTGCAAACAGTCCGCCGCGCTGGATCCGCCAGGCGTATGCACCGCCGCGGGATAACACGCTGCCGCCCAATGCACCGGCAGGCGCCACACCCAACGACGTGCGCTGGCTGCCCACCCAGTCGTGGCCAGGCGATCCACCCCAGCAGGCAACACCGATTCCGCCGGAGGATTTTCCGCTCTTCCGGCGTGACCGGGCCAATACCGGGCGCGTGCCCAACGAGTTTACAGGCCACCTCAATCAACCGTGGCGGGCTGAAATCACCGGAGAAATCACCACGCCGGTGCTTGTTCACGGTGCGTATGTCCTTGTCGCTGGTTCGGATCAGCATATCTATGGCATGAACCGAACAGGTGGTAACCAGGAATGGAAATATAATATCGGTGCTGTGATCAACCGGCCGCCGGTTATCCAGGACAATGTCTACTACTTTGTTGACAATCTAGGCCGGGCGACCGCCATCGCACTGGGGAGCCAGGCGCCGCTCTGGCAGACCCGGCTTTCGGTGCCCAATGTCAGCGACACCGCCACCGCAGACACCGGGTTTGTCGTGGCTGGCAATGTGCTTTTTGTCGGGGTCCAGCATAATGAAAGACACTACATCATCCAAATGGATCGAGTCGCGGGTGGTGTGTTACGGTCGTTCGATATCGGCAATGTGGCGTCGCAACCGTTGGTCGTGGGCCATCAACTGCTCTACGTTGCCGGAAACGGGCTTTGGGCGCTCGACATAGGCAACTTCGAACTGGTCTGGTCCCGGCCAGATCTCACCCTCATTCGGACGCCGCCACTCTACGCTGCCAACGGTGTGAGCGCGGTGGCCGAGCTCTACGTCGCCTCGACCAACGGCGTTATCCGCGCCCTCGACGCCAATACCGGTGTCGATGTTCGCAGCTATGACAGTGAAGGCGATGCGACCACCGGGCTGGCGCTCGGCGATAGCGCCATCTATGCGACGGGCAACAGCTTTATCAAAGCGCTGGACCGGAACTCCAACACCCGGCTGTGGCGGGTCAACACCAGCGGAGAGGCCCGTGGCGGCGCCATCGTTACGCCCAATACCCTGGTTGTCGTCACCGCTAGCGGCGTAATTCACTTTGTCAACCCTTACAACGGGGTCATTGACCCAAGCACCAGCATCAACGCACCAGTTTCCAATGCACCGGCCGTGAGCGGCACATACCTCTATGTACCGGGCGACGATAGGCGAGTCTATGGGTTCATCCAGTGAAGCAGCGCCGGAGAAGAGCCGCCGCGTATCTGATCCACCCGCCCTGGGTTGGGATGGCTATTTGCTGGCGCTGCTGGTCTGCGCCGTGCTGATGATCGGCGGCCTGGCTGAGGAAGCGGCGCTGCCCACCCGTGTCCAGGATGTGTTGCGCCATCCAATCTTGGGCAATCTGGTGCCGGCGCAGGGTGTAGCGGCCATGGGGTCGCCTAGCCCCCGCCCCGGTGACCCCGTCGGGCTGGTGCTCAACGCCCTTAGCTTGGGGCTGTTGGGGGGCTATCTGCTCCTCGATCTGGCGCCGTTCGCTGTAGCCCGCCGGCTAAAATGGGTTTTGCTGGCCGGGGTTATCCTCACTGCGCTCCTGTTGCCGGCGGGCAAGCTGATCCTCTTGCGCCAGGGTAGCGGTCCCGCCAGCTACACGCACGATGGCGGTGTGATCCAGACCGAGATAACGATTCGCTATCTGCTACAGGGCAAGAACCCGTACGTCGAAACTTATGTTGATACCCCAATGGCTGAATGGGGGTTTAGCCGCTACCGGACGGCGCTCTACCATTATCCCTATCTGCCATGGACCTTTCTTTTTAGCGCGCCCTTTTATGTGGCTGGCCAGACAGCGGGTTTTTACGATCAGCGGCTTGTCTATCTGTTGCTGATGGTGGTGGTATTGGCGCTGGCTCCGCAACTGGTGAAGGGAGAACGGGTGCGGCTGGCGCTCGTCGCTGCGCTGGCGTTCAACCCGATGATGGCGCTCGACCTGATGTTCGGCCAGAACGACTCATTTGTCCTCTGCTGGGTGCTCCTTAGCCTGGTGGCCTGGCGACGGGCGCAACTTGCCCGCGCAGACTGGAAGGCGCCTGCCGCGCGTCGCTGGCTGACCCTGTCGGCGCTGCTTTTTGGCCTGGCTTGCGCCAGCAAGCCTACTGCCTGGTTCTTTGCCCCATTTTATGGACTGTTGCTGGTCCAAGAGCACGATCTCGGGAAGGGGTGGTCCGACCTCTTGCGCGCCATTCCTGCCATCTTCCGGCGCGCTTGGCCTGCGCTGGCCATCTTTGGCGCAATTCTTTTACCCTATCTAGCCTGGGATGCAGAGGCCCTCTACGACGATGTTTGGCGTTGGAGCACCGGGCAGGGAGAGACCGGCTATCAGATCTGGGGTTGGGGGGCGAGCAATTTTGTTCTGGCGCTGGGGTTGGTTCCCGACCGCTTTGCCCAGTGGCCGTTTTGGGCGCTGGAAGTAGTCTGTACGCTGCCCGTGCTGCTCTGGTTTCTTCTTCGCCAGCAGCGCGCCAACACGCTGGCCAATGCCTGTTGGCACTATGCCCTGTTATTGCTTGTCTTTTTCTATACCAGTCGTTTTCTAAACGAGAACTACCTGGGCTATCTTCTGGCTTTTCTTGCGCTGGGGGCGCTCAGCCAGGCGAGCGAGACAGCAAGAGAGCGACCACCTTCACCTACCAGCCCTTGAGACAGCAACCTGAAGAATCGTGCAATCCCTATTTTGTATGCCGCACTAGGATGTGGCTTCCTCCTCCACACTCTCGGTCTGCGGTTGGGTGAGGAACTGAAAGGCCTGGGTGAAGGCAACGATATTCTTTTCGACCGCAGCCGGGCTGTCTTTGCTGGCAATCTGAACCAGTGCGGCCAGTGCGGCCATGAGCGCGACAATGCTTGGCAACGGGCCTGCCGCGCTTGTGGGGGCAAAGATGACACGGTCAGACATACGGTTGACAGGGCTGGCCAACGAACCGACCACACCCAGTGTGGCGGCGCCCTTGAGGCGGGCATACTCAAGCGCACGGGCAACTGAGCTGCCGTACTCGGTCGCACTGATGCCGATAACCAACTCGTTACCGGTCAGATTCATAAGCGTAGCTGCTTTCTTGACCGGGTCGTCGCTCACTGCTTCTGCTGTAATGCCGCGATGTCGGAATTGCTGTGCTACCAGGTCGGCGACCGTTTCGGCATATCCCTCGCCGATGAGGATGATCCGGCCGGCCCGGCCAAGCATCGCTGCCACGGTTTCGATATGCTCAGGTGGGTTGTGGGTCAACATCTGGCTCAGATTGTGTTGCTCGTGCTCGGCGCGCTCCTTAAAGACGCCGGCCGGGTCCAGAGGGGAGAGTTCCTGTGGTTGGTACGCGGCGTAGATCTCGGCCTTGACCTGTTCGCGGATATCGTGCAACAATTCTGGGTAGCCGTTATAGCCCAGCCGCTGCGAAAACCGCACAACTGTGGTCGTATCAACGCCGACTGTTTGGGCCAGTTGCGCGGCGGTCAGAAACGAGACTTCGTAATAGTTGCTCATGATATAATCTGCAACCTTACGATAGCTGCGGCTTAGATGTTCGTAGTAATCACGGATTTTCTGTCTGTACATGAAACCCCCACCAACAGAGCATGACCCAAATGACAGCACGACTTAGCGCGTTAGAGACGCGCAAACTAAAGCACCAGAACGCCTCCCAGGTAAAATGGTGGATGCGAAAGCCCCAGAAAAAAGCTCTGGCGCCTGGTGTGTCCAGGGCTTGGGGGACAAGACTGGCCAGCTTTGCCGTCATGAAGCTTAGACGATACTCTGTCCCCAAGAGACAGGTGTCGCCCAGCATTTACCGCCACTACGATACAAGGGTTCAACGCATTTCACAGTAAGCAGCGTTGAAATGTTATCATTTTGGCGTCCGGTCAGTATACTGAACACAACCGGGTTTGTCAACCATTGCGGATAGAAGTGTATCTTGTTGAATAAAAGTGTGACAGTTGAAAACGAGCAGTTGCACCTGCAGCACAAGCGATGGAGGAGCGGAGACGTTGTGCAATGTGATCTGACTCCGCCACCGATGCCAACGGAACTGGTAAGGCCGTTGACCGTCTGGGGCAACGGCCAAGAAAAAAAGCCATGCAATACCGGCGCAACAGCCCGTTTATGCGAGTCTGCAACTTTTTCTGCCATCTGGACTCACCTTCGGCGAATTTTGTTTTGCGCAGCGCTCTTCTTGAGCGCCTGTGGCTCAAGCGGGGAAGAAATGGCGCGCCAGCCGCTGGCCACTTATGGTCAGCCAGTGGCCGCAGAACTGCCCGCACCCCGCCAACAAACGCCGGCGCGCTCACCAACTGTGCAGCCGGCGCCAGGACCCTCCCTAGCACCTACCGCGACAGTGACACCCGGAGCGCTCGTTCTTTTGCCTTCACCGACACCAAGACCCATTTTTGTGTGGGCGCCGGCTCTAGGTGCCATCGTTCCGGCCCCCATGTTCGAAGTGTCAGAGGCTGTCCCTGTGACGTCGAGCACCCCAGCCCCTCTCTTTGAGCAGCGGGAGGGGCTAGGCGTTACCGTGCGCTGGTCACCGGCAATGCCAATCGTGCTGGCTCCTACCCCCGATGGTATCGAGCGCGTGACACAGGTGCCCATCCTCATGTATCATTATCTGAGCGTACCCCCCGCCAATGCAGATGCCATCCGTCGCGACCTCTCGGTGGAGCCAACGCTCTTCGACCAGCACCTGGCTCGCATGAAAGAAGAAGGGTATACCACGATTAACCTCTATGACCTGGTAGCCTTTCTCCACCAGGGTCGTGCGTTGCCGGAAAAGCCGGTCGTAATCACCTTTGACGATGGCTATCGCGACCACTACGAAAATGCTCTACCGCTCTTGCTCAAACACGGCATGATCGCCACTTTCTTTGTCGTCACCGACTTTATCGACGAACAGCGCCCCGGATACCTCACCTGGGAGATGGTGCGGGCGATGCACGAGGCTGGCATGTCGATAGAATCGCACGGTCGTAATCACGTAAGTCTGCGTGGCAAGGATAGTGACTATCTGGTCTGGCAGGCGCTAGGCAGTCTGGAGACCATCGAGTATGAATTGGGCGTCCGCCCGCGCTTTATCTCCTACCCTGGGGGCGAGTACGACCGGCTAGCGGTGGAGATCTTCCGTAGCGCCAACTATTGGGGTGGCGTCACGACGGTCCAGGGCGCCACGCACACCAATGACAACCTGTTTGAATTGCGCCGCGTCCGCATTCGTGGCACAACGACGCCCGATGAACTGGCCCGGCTACTTGAATTAGACTGGTGAAGCAAACGATTGTTTATCAGTTTTTATCAGGAACAAGGGAGGTTGCCGTGTTGAGCGAAAAAGTAGCTATCATTACCGGCAGCGGGCGCGGGATTGGACGCGGCATTGCATTGGCGTTGGCCGCACAAGGCTGCCACGTGGCGATCAACTATCTCCGCAAACGCGAGGATGCCGAGCAAACAGCCGCCGAAGCCGCCGCCTTCGGGGTGCGGACAGCGGTGATCAAAGCCAATGTCGGCAAAGCCGAAGAAGTGCAACGGCTGGTGGACGAGGCGGCGCGGCTGCTCGGTGGCCTCGACATCTTTATTGGCAACGCGGCCAGCGGCGTGCTCCGCCCGGTCACCGAAATCGATGAACGAGCCTGGGATTGGACCCTCAATATCAATGCTCGCAGCATTCTGCTGGGAGCGCGCGCTGCCGTTCCGCACATGGTGCGCAAGGGATGGGGTCGCATCATTGCCATCACCAGTATCGGCAGCCGCCGCGTCTTTCCCGATTACAGCGTAGTGGGGGTGAGCAAGGCCGCCATCGAGGCTGCGACTCGCTACCTGGCGGTGGAGCTGGCGCCCAAGGGGATCATTGCCAACTGTGTCAGCCCTGGCGTAGTCATCACCGGCGCACTCGACTTCTTTGCGCGCAAGGAGCAGATGATCGACCACGCACAAAAACACACACCGGCTGGCCGTCTCGTCACACCCGAAGATGTGGGCGCCGTGGTGGCCTGGCTCTGCAGCGACGCCGCCGCTATGATCGTTGGCCAGACCATCGAACTGGATGGTGGCTACAGCCTGATCATGAATAGCTAACGTCCAATCGGGTTGTCCATTTTTGCCAGATGGGCAACACAATGGCAGAACCATGGAGATAGCCCTGTGACACCAGCATGGCCCTGTGCGCCCTGGGTTGAGGAGTGCCGCAACCATCTTCATTTTGCGCTTCAAGTCTTTCCCAACGACACGAAGAACGAGCCGGCCCGACACCTTCTCGCAGCGGGTCGTCTGGCCGAGACGCTGGGCTTTGATGCCTTCTTTTTGGGCGACCATCCAGCCTGGGCAGTGGAGTGTTGGTTGCATATGGCGGCCCTTGCCGTCACAACGTCGCGCATTCGCCTTGGTATCAACGTTGCTTGCGCCGGCTACCGCCATCCGGTGATGACCGCGCGTCTCGCTGCCGATCTCGATAACCTGAGCAATGGCCGGCTGATTCTTGGGCTTGGCATCGGCTGGGATGCAAACGAGTTTGCCAATTTGGGGCTGCCTTTTTTGCCGGTTGGCGAGCGGCAGGCGGCGCTTGAGGAGGCACTGGCAATCATCCGGGGCGTCTGGGGCGATGAGCCGTTCACCTTCCACGGGCGCTATCACCAGACGACAAACGCCCATATTGCGCCGCCGCCGCTGCAACGACCAGCGCCACCGCTGATGATTGCCGGCGGCGGAGAACGGGTCACGCTGCGCCAGGTGGCTCACTTTGCCGACGCCTGCAACCTGGTTATGTTTGGGACAGGATTGTTGCGCGCCGCCAATAGCATCGACGAAATCCGCCACAAACTCAGGGTCCTCCGCCAGCATTGCGAAGAGATTGGGCGCCCATTTGATACACTCTTGCGCACATACACCACCGGCTGGCTCATCCTGGCTGAGGATGAGGCCAGCGTTCAGGCCAAACTCCACCACTATTTCCCTGAGGGTCTGGAACGACGTTACAGCGGCCCCTGGAGCAGCTTTGTGTTTGCAGGTAGACCTGAACAGGCAGCCTCCCACTATCTGGCACTTGCCGCTGCCGGAATTCAATACTTTATTGTTGAGACGCTGGATGCCGCCGACGTAGAGACTATCGAACTGCTTGCCAAACAGGTCATACCGGCGGTAAAGCGTCTGGCGACATAGGTGTGCTGGTCAGAGACTGTCTATCCAAGAGGATCAGTCGTGATTGCGTTGGGGGGCTAGCAACGTTTCATCTACAGCTAGGAGCACTTGATGAGGTTGCTGGCCCACGTGGGCGGCGAGCGTACGAAGACGCTCGTTGATGGCCTGGCGCTCAAGGGGTTCGTGGATATGCGGGTCTACGCTGCGACTGATCATACTTGCGTGTTGCCAAATCAGGGCATGGCGCTGCACCACTTTGGTGGCTTGAGCGATCTCTATCAACGCCGCCAGCAGACGCTTCGTGAGTACCGCGTCATCGCGGGTATAGTGGCGCAACTGGTTGAAGGCAAGGTCGAGCATATCGGCAAAGGCTGGTGGCCGCAGGAGCAAACGGATCTGCCCCTCACTGTCCTGGAAATAGGAGTCGCCTTCGCCCTGCCGCGCCGCCTGGGACAGCACATTACTCAGATGGTCAATACAGTTGATAGCGGTGGTAGGGTCGTTGATCCCTGGGGAGACTGCTCTCAGCGCGATATCCACCAACTGGCGGACACCAAAGAGGATATCGTCGAGCATCGTACGCTCAACACCGATTTCGATGGTCTCGGATAGCTCCTTTGTCAGGTCGGCCAGCTGTTCGTGGTCTACTTCTTCAGCAGTCGATCCGACGCTAAAGAGCGGGCGACCTTTAGCCACAAAGTCGCCGATCATCGGCTCCACCCTGATGATCACATCGTACTTTTGCGCTACCTGCACCAGGGTCTCGTGGTCAACTGATTGTAAGTAACCGACAGCAGGCGCCGGGATAATCTTGACCTGCTCGCCGCGCAGTGCGTTCACGACAGCCTCATCGTGCAAGATCTCAGCGCTACCGCCAGGTTGCTTCCGTAGTAGCTGCATCACCTGCCGGTCGATGTCATCCACAATATAGTTTGCGCGGATGGTCTTGGTAATGTGGTCGATAAAGTGAATAAAATAACCGATGGCTATCAGCGTCACCAGGATAGCGACGGTGACCGAGAGAACCGGCGAGTCGATGCCGCCCTCGGTCTGGTTGATGCGCGCTAGCAACAGCAGCGCATAGACGAAGACACCGATGAAGACGGCCAGTACATTTTGCGCAACCCGGTCGCGAATAAAGTTGCGCAAGATGCGCGGGGAAAATTGCTGGGATGCCAGCACCAGCGCCACCATGAGGATCGAAAAAACCAACCCCAGGATGGTCAACATGCCGGTGGCGATGGCGCCCAACACCGCGTGCGAGCCTTCGACACCAATCTGCAAGAGCGGCAGCGACGAGAAGCCTCTGTTCCGATCAAGTTCGCTGAGAACTGCCGCGAGCGCAGCTCCAAAGAGCGCGCCCAACGCCGGCCGAAACCAGAGAGACGAACGGAGGTTATCGAGAAATGTGCGCAGACGTTGGTTCGAATTCATACATCGTTGATCAACATAGATCTGATCAGCATAGCTGGGACGGCCATCTACCACGCGCCAATGATGACGACATCGCCCCAACCTGCTCTTCAGCACCGGGCGCGTTTGATCACTTGCTCAACTTGGGAAGAGCACACTGATGCTCTCGCGATTATGGATGCGGCGAATTGCTTCGGCGATGAGTGGCGCCACCGAGACAATCTCAATTTTGTCACAAAATTCGACCGGCTGTGTCTCGATGCTGTCGGTGGTGATCAGCTTGCGGATTGGGCTGTTTATGATCCGCTCCATTGAGCCAGGAGAAAAGGCGCCGTGTGTCACCGCAGCGTAGACATCTGCTGCCCCCTGCACCAGGAGCCGGTTGGCCGCCTCCACCAGTGTGCCGCCGGAGATCGTAAAGTCGTCGATGATCACAGCAGTTTTGCCTTCTACATCGCCGATGATCGTCATTACTTCGGCCCGTTCGTCGTGGCCCTTGCGTTCCTTATCGCCGATGGCAAGCGGCGCATCCAAAAAGGTGGCATATTTGCGCGCCTGTTTGGCAAAGCCCAGGTCGGGCGAAACCACTACCAGGTTTTCTAGCTTCTTATTGCGGATGGCGGCGCCTAGCACTGGCAGCGCATACAAATTGTCGACCGGAACGCGAAAAAAGCCCTGAAGCTGTGGCGGAAGCATATCCATAGTGACGACGCGGTCGGCGCCAGCGGCTTCCATGGCATCGGCACAGACCCGCGCGCGAATGGAGACGCGCGGCTCATCCTTTTTATCACCCTTCGCATAGCTAAAATAGGGCATGATCACCGTCACCGAATCGGCGCTGGCCCGTTTCAGCGCATCGATCCAGAAGAGCAGCTCCATAAAGTTGTCGTTGGTTGGGTAGACGGTGGATTGCACCAGGTAGACCCGCCGCCCCCGCACATTTTCGCCAACCCGGACAAACGTGTTGCCTTCGGAAAAACGATGGACCTCACGCCGCGCCGGCTCTACGCCCAGATGGTCACAGATCCTGCGGGTCAATTGCGGACTGGCGCTCCCGCCGAGGACGAGAATTGGTTCGTTGGTCATACAAAACTCCTGAATTGCGAATGCGGTTTTCGATCTTCAGGCCAAGCATGATCTCACCGTTAGGGTTGAGCGGCCAGACGTCGGCACGATCCAGATATTCGTTTGATGGGATGCCCCACATGGCGGCGGCTCGGCCTTGCCCGCCAGCGCCGCGGCGCCCCACCCCCAATCCTTTGCCGACGCCCAATGTCTAGAATGGATAGTGGGCGGACTCGACAAACACCTTGACCGCGCCCGGCGTCTCGGCATGGCGGAATAGATTTGGCGCAAGTTGACAACGGGTTTGGTCGGGTAATCCGTTCACACGTTGCCGATGGAAAAACGGGTTCTGTTCGCTCAAATCCGTTCAATTCGCTCCCCGAATCCGTTGACAGCTAATCTGTCGGGAACGCCAGCGGCATCGTCGGCGCCTCTGCCTGGTGCGGTGTGCGCGGGCGGACGGGGCGGGCGTGAAACTCGGCGATAAAGGCGGCGAGGTTGCGGCTAGCCTCTTCGAGACAGAGCTTCCCCTTTTCGGCGGTCGCCTTCTCGGCCTCGCCGATAACGCCGCTGTCGGTGTACTGGCTCGTCCACTCCACCAGCCCCATGGGGCCGCCGGCAAAAAGATCGGTCCAGGTGAACTTGGAGCCAAGCTGGTTGGTCTTGGAAAGCTCGCTCTTGATCTTGTCCTTGCGCACCAGTTCCGGCGTCAGGTAGAGCAGCATGGAGGTCTCCAGTTCGCAGGCGTGGGCGCAACCGCCGGGGAAGACGCTCTCGCGCCACTGCGACTCAAAGTCCGGGTTGACGCGCAACATCTGCCACCAGCTACAGAAGGCGCAGACGGCGTCGGTTTCGACGACCACACGCCGGGCGATCAACTCACACAAGGGGTGGTTCGACCCGTGGCCGTTGACAATGACCATCCTTTTGAAACCATGATAAGCCAGACTTTTGCAAATGTCGAGCACATATTGGATGAAATGCTCAAAATGGATGTTGAGCGAGCCGGGAAAATCCATGACGTGATGGACATAGCCGTAGCTCACCGGCGGCAGCACCAGGCTCAACTCTGGGCGCAGCCGGGCCGCCTCGGTCGCCACAGCGTTGGCGCACAGGTGATCGACGCTCAGCGGCAGGTGATGTCCATGCTGCTCCACCGAGCCGGTGGGGATGATGGGGATCTTGCCCAGCGCCACCGCCTCGTTGACCTCGGGCCATGTAAGTTCGTCGAACTTGTAGATCTCGCGCACGGAAGGCATGTAGGTTTCTCCTCTTTTGTGATGCTACGAGTCATGATGAACAGGTTAATCGGTAATAAGTAATCGGTAATCGGTAATTGTGAATGATCTCGCCCTACGGCCGATGCCATTCACAATTACCGATTACCGATTACTACTTCTCATCTCCTCACCCACTCTCCCCCAGCGGTGCGGGATACATCCGCTGCCAGCCTTCCTTGCCGAATTCCGCATCACCGGAGAGGCTGTCGGTGGTATAGAGACGTTTGTCGGCGTGCGATTGGGTCAACGAGCGCATGACTTCGGTTGTTAGCAATGTGTCGAGTTGATGATAGCGTTTGCGGTGCGCCGGGTGGTGGATCAGATTGCGCTGTTCGGTGGGATCATCCGCCAGGTTGAAGAGCAACTGTTCGCCCGTGCTGTACTTGGCCAGCTTCCAGACGCCATCATAGACCATCCAACCATCGGAGGTGGCGCCGACGAGGAATTTGCGGCGGCGCTCGTGGGGGCTAGCGACACCCGGCAGCGGGATCGAATCAAGCGGCGCGGGAGCGGCGCAGCCGGCACAGTGCAGGAGCGTCGCCGTGATGTCGAGCAATTCAACCAGGTCGTCACATGTTGCGGCGCCGCTCATGTCTGGTTCGTGGACGATGAGCGGCACATGGATACTCGTTTCGAAAAAGCTGCCCTTGCCGATGAGGTTGTGGTCCCCCAGATAGTCGCCGTGGTCGCTGGCAAAGAGAACGACCGTGTTTTCCGCCAGCCCCATCTCGTCTAGCGTCGCGAGGATTGCCCCTACCTCGTGGTCGATCTGGTGAACCAGGGCGGCGTAGTGGGTGCGGATCTTACGTTTGTGTTCGGCGGTAAACTCGGTGTAGTCCACACCGTTCCAGGGACGCCGGTTGCCGTCGATGTTGCGTTGGCGGAGCAGGGGGGCAGCGCCGAACGCTTCCGGGATGGCCGCCGGCATCGCGTCTGGGTCAATCTGCTGCAGAAATTCCTCGTTCGGGTCATAAGGGCAGTGGGGGCCAGGAAAGCCGACCATGAGGGCAAAGGGCGCCTCCCGCCCATAGGTGCGCAAAAAACGGCATGCCTCCTGCCCGACAAAGTGGTCAACCGATAACTCCCAGGGGAGCCGGTTGACGATGGCGCCGCGATTTCCATAATAACCTTCGTGTTCGTTGCCGTGCAGTTTGCGGTGGCCGTGGTCGCGCAAAAAGTGATAGTAATCATCGCGGATGTGCAGCCAGCGTTTGTCTTCGGCAATGACGCGATACTGGAAGCCTAGCCGGTCATCCCACGGGTAAAAGTGCATTTTGCCGACCGCAGCGGTGTAATAGCCGTTGGCCGAGAGCAGTTCCGGCCAGGTGGGCATGCCGCAGGAGGCGTGGTCGGGTCGCAGCCAGAGGCCGTTGTCGGTCACGCCGGTGCGGATCGCACTGTAGCCGGTGAGCAGAGAGGCCCGCGCCGGCACACAGATCGGCGACGTGGAATAGGCGCGATTGTAGCGGACTCCCTGTGCAGCAATGCGGTCAATATTGGGTGTCGAAACGAAGTCAGCGCCGTAACAGCCAAGAAAGTCCGCCCGCAACTGGTCGGGCATGAGAAAGAGCAGGTTGGGCCGTTGCGCCATTTCCACCTCCTGTTAGTCAGGTTGCCGGTTGGTAATGATTCAGCCTAACGACGATGTTGATCGAGTACAGAACGGTCACCAGCCCTTTGCCAGGCGGATTGGCTCCGCCCGCCGGATCGACTGGGCGGTCCACGGCGGCGTTTTGGGGTGGGCGAGTATCTCTTCTGCTGTGAGCCACTCGACGCTTGCGACTTCGTCAGGGTGGCCCGGTGCAATGTCACCCTCTTGATAGCGGCAGAGCAGCACGATATCCACCACCGATTCGCCAGCGCCAAAGGACTTGCTCTCGACGTAGGCTATCTCGCCAGTGATGGTGATGCCTGTCTCTTCGAGCACTTCGCGCCGCGCCGTCACCTCCAATACATCCAATACATCGTCAAGCGGGCCCTCGTATTCCACCTTGCCACCGGGGAAACTGAGCGTCCCCGCCGCATGAGCCTCGCGCTCGCTGCGAACGACCATCAAGTAACGGCCATCCTTGACGACTGCGGCTTCGACATTGACAATAAAGAGCGTTGCCAAGAAGGTCTCGGAATCAGTAGCCATGCATGTATTGTACCACGTTCAGAGTCCATGCTGAACTGGCGTTATTCGCATGGGTGTGATGAGCGCTAAAGAAACGGCAGAAAATGCAAAATTGCTCACAGAGATGCGGGAACGAATCGACCTATATTTGCGTCAGAAGAAGAGATCAAAGTAGCTGGTTGTAGAGACGTTGCAATGGACTAGAAATGCAACGTCTCTGTGTCTGTTGTCTGTTCCTGTGGAATGCCCAATGACCAATCAAAAATCAACCTTGTTCGTCCTGGTAGGGGCGCTGGCGCTGCTGCTGACCTTGCTTCCGGTCGTGGCGAGCGCACAACCCGGCGCGGGCTGCGCCGCCGATGTCACCGTCCAGTCTGGTGACACATTATCCGCGCTGGCAGCGCGTCACCTGGGGAATTTGAGCGCCTATAACGCAATCGTCGAGGCGACCAACGCACGCGCAGCGGCGGATGCTACCTATGCGCGGATCACCGACCCCAATACCATCGCCGTGGGGATGAAGCTTTGCATTCCGGCAGCCGGGTTTACTGCCAATGAGGGCGGCCCGGTGTCGGTACCCGTCACCCAACAGCCAGCCAACACGCCCACGCCCGCCGGCCCGCCGACGGCCACACCGCCGCCGACAGCGACCCCAGCCGGTCGCGTGGCTGTGGGCGACCTCCACTCGCTGACCATCGAGTGGGCCCGTGCGCAATCTTATCCCGGCAGCGAGATCGTTGTCGAACAAGTGTTGACACCTGGGGCGAATTATCAGCGTTATCTCACCTCCTACCGCTCTGAGGGGTTGAAGATTTACGCCCTGCTCACCGTGCCCAATGGTCCCAAACCGGCGACTGGCTGGCCGGCCATTATCTTCAATCATGGCTATATTCCGCCCGAACAATATCGCACCACCGAGCGTTATGTGGCGTACGTCGATGGCTTTGCCCGCAACGGCTACATCGTCTTCCGGCCCGACTATCGCGGCCATGGCTTTTCAGAGGGAGAAGCAACCGGCGGTTACGGCACGCCTGATTACACCATCGATGCGCTCAATGCCGTGGCTGCGGTCAAACAATATGCTGATACGGACCCTAACCGCATCGGGATGTGGGGTCACTCGATGGGCGGCCACATTACGCTGCGTTCGATGGTCATCAGCGACGACATCAAGGTGGGGGTGATCTGGGCGGGTGTCGTGGCCTCCTACCCTGACCTGCTCAACAACTGGCGTCGCTCCTCTCCCAATCCGGCCCCGCCCGCGGTCAGTTCCAGTGCGCGGCGCTGGCGAGAAGTACTGACACGAGAATATGGCACGCCCGAGGAAAATCCTGAATTCTGGGCTTCGATCTCGGCCAATAGCTATCTGGCAGACATTTCGGGTCCCATTCAACTCCACCACGGCACCAATGACGAGAGTGTACCCTTAAACTTTTCGGCCTGGCTCAAAGAGCAGATGGACGCCGCTGAGAAGACCGCCGAATACTATGTCTACGAGGGCGATAACCATAACCTCTCGGTCAACTTCAATACAGCCATGGCGCGGTCGGTCGAGTTCTTTGATCGCTATTTGAAACCGAGACTCCATGCAGATCGGCGCCGTCTTTCCCCAAACCGAATTTGGCAACGACCCGGCGGCCATTCGCGACTATGCCCAGACTATCGAAGGGATGGGGTACAGCCATGTGCTGGCCTATGACCACGTGCTCGGCGCCAACCCCAACCGGCCCGGCGGCTGGCAGGGGCGACCCTACACCCATCAATCTCCCTTTCATGAGCCGTTTGTGCTGTTCAGCTTTATGGCGGCTGTCACAACAAAACTCGGCTTTGCCACCGGCATCATCATCCTGCCGCAACGGCAGACCGCGCTGGTTGCCAAACAGGCGGCCACGCTCGATGTACTGAGCGGTGGGCGGCTGCGGCTGGGCATCGGCATCGGCTGGAACGAAGTGGAGTACATCAGCCTCAACGAGAATTTCCACAACCGGGGCAAACGCGTCGAGGAGCAGGTGGACCTGTTACAAAAGCTGTGGACGCAAGAACTGGTCACCTACGAAGGGCGCTGGCACACCATCCCCGACGCAGGGATCAACCCGCTGCCGGTGCAACGGCCGATCCCCATCTGGTTTGGCGGCCACGCCGAGGCGGTCATGCGGCGGATCGCCCGCAGTGGCGCCGGGTGGATGCCCAACTTCCGCACCGTGGCCGATGCGCAGCCTGCGCTGGAGATATTGGATCGCTATCTTGCCGAGGCCGGTCGCAGCCGCGCCGAGATCGGCATCGAACCGCGGGTCAGCTATGGGGACGGCAACGTAGAACGCTGGCGGAAGTTGATAGCAGAGTGGCAGGCTGTGGGCGCCACCCATCTGACAGTCAACACCATGGGCGCCGGTTTTGCGAGACCGGCGCAGCACATCGAAGCCCTCCGCCACTTTGCGCAGGAGATAATGCAATAAACGAGAGCGGGCCTTTGCGGATCATCATCCTGCTTCTCCTGGCCGGTGGGGTGCTCTATGCGCTTTATGTGGGCTACTTTTTTACGGCCCAGCGGAGCATCCTCTTTCCCCGCCATTTGAACTTTGGGCGAGATGGACCTGCGCCCGCGGTTGGCGGGCTGGAAACAATCTGGCTCACCACCAGCCAGGGCCAGGTTGAAGCGTGGTATCTGCCCCCCTTGGGTGATGGCGTGACGGCTCCAGCCCCGCTCATGATCATCTCCCATGGCAATGCGGAACGGATCGATGATTGGGTTGCGCCGGTTACAGGGTTGCGGCGCATGGGCATCGGTGTGCTGTTGGTCGAATATCCCGGTTACGGCCGTTCCCAGGGCCACCCAACGCAGGCGAGCATTGGCGAAGCGTTGGTGGCCGCCTATGATCTGATCATCGACCATCCGCAGGTGAACCCTGACGCCATTATCCTTTTTGGGCGTTCGGTAGGGGGTGGGGCAGCGGCGGCGTTGGCGGCCCAGCGACCTTCGGCTGCGCTCATCCTCTTTTCTTCGTTTACAAGTGTGCGCGCTCTGGCAGTGAGCTACGGGTTGCCCGGCCTTGCCGTGCGCGACCCGTTCGATGTGCTGAGCGTGGTGCGCACCTATCCGAACCCGGTGCTGATTCTGCATGGGCAACACGACCGCACAATCCCGTACACGCATGGTTTGGCGCTGCATGCTGCCGCAGCTAATGGGGAGCTGATCACTTATGCGTGTGGTCATAACGATTGTATCAGAGATTGGGATCGCTTCTGGGAGGAGTTACGCCCATTTTTGACCCGTGCAGGGGTCTCGCAAGCGTTGGAGCGTGCGGGGAATAAAGGTTCAGTTGCGCCCAAAGGATAGATACTTTTTTCCCACTTGACGCCGCCCCTATTCTGCAATACAGTGTCGATATTGCTACTAGCCAGCTAAAAAATCAGAGAAGGAAGCAACATGTTACCGAGAATCAACGGCACCTCAACCCAGGATCACAATCCAACCCACCCCTGGCTCGGCGATCTGCCCCCCTATCGCGTCAAGGTGGATGAGTACAAACACTACTGGCGCAACGGTTACCTCATTGTGCGAGGATTGGTAGCTTCTGAAGATATTGCCGCCATGCAGCCCTTCGCCATGGATCTCCTGCATGGGCGCATCGCCATCCCCGGGGCGCCGCCGCCGGCGAGCCAGGAGCCGCAGGAACTCTACCGGCGCTTCTCGCGCATCCACATGTTGCACCGGCAGTTCGAGCCCGCTGAGCGTTATCTGCTCTACCCACGCGTGCTCGATGTGCTCCAGGCGCTTATGGGGCCGGATGTGCTGGCGCTCCAGACGATGCTCTTTTTCAACCCGCCGGGGCAGGGCGGCCAGGGCTGGCACCAGGACGCCTATTACATTACCACCTATCCCGAAACGCTCATCGGTGTCTGGATTGCGTTAGACCGGGCCGACGAGGAGAACGGCTGTCTCTATGTCACCCCCGGTTCGCATACCGAGCCGATCTACCCGACGCCTGAGCGCGACCACCTCTATGCAGAAGAGGCGTTTGACGATCTGGGCACGGTGCAGAATGTCAGTTCGCTGGATGAAGAAGCAAACACGCTGACCAAAGTGGCCCGGAGCTATCCCGACCCCATCCCCTGTATCGTAGAGCCGGGTGACGTGATCTTCTTTCACAGCCATCTGCTGCACCGATCCTATCCCAACCGGACGGTGGATCGCTTCCGCCGGGCGTTTGTCTCGCACTACTGCAATGCCCGTTCGTGGGTGCCGTGGAACCATGGTACGGCATGGGAAGGGCCAGCGGCTAACTATTTGCATATCCTTGCGCGTGGCCGGACGCATCTCCCCTTTGCCCAGCCAAAGTTTGCTACACCCTGCGCCGCGCTCAATCCGCAGATGGATGACGATCAGGCCGATGGCCGTATGGTGGGAAGTGAGAATGGGGATATGGTCTTCGTGCGGTAGCCAAATCGGCGAGAAATTGCAAGCAAATTGACATGTGAATCATGGGCCGATCGGACAGGAAGGGCGTAGACAACCGGAATCGGCCTGTGCTATGATGGAGTGGGACAAATGGTCCGGTCTGGCTAGCCAGGCACCAAGAGCCCCATCGCCTGTGCGCTGTTTGCGTTCTGACGGCGCTATGGGCGTTATCACAACCCCGCTAAGCTGCGCCGCGCCGAACCTTTTCCCACCCTGTGCAATTCTCGGTCACTGAATGTGCCAACGGCTGGCAAGAAGGAATGGTATCTCTATCGATGTCAGTGCTCCTGAAGCAACTGGGTCCTTATCATCTACACGAAGAGATAAGTTCAGATAACGGTATACTGGTTTATTATGTCACGGATACCAGGACGCGGCAAGAACATCTACTCTATCTACTTGATTCATGGACAGGACCCGATGCGCTACCCGTTGAACACTTCTTCAAAGCTGTAGAGGCCGCACGGCACCTACGGCACCCCCATATCCTAACCTTTGCTGAGAGCGGCGAGCTAGATGGTTACCACTATGCCGCAACACAGCCGTTGTACGGTGTATCGTTGGCCCATGAACTCCGGTACGGTGCCACTTTCTCTGTTCCGGCTGTGACGGCGATTGTGCAACAGATAGCCGCCGCGCTCGATTACGCCTACGGGCAGGGCTTTCTGCACGGCGCCCTCTCTCCCGATGAGATTTGGATTGCCGAAAATGGGAGGGTACAGGTTAGCGGGTTCTGCATCGCCCAGGCTGCTAGACAATACTTGACGGCAAGCAGCGACGGGGTTGCCAAGGAGAGCCTTGCGCCCGACGTATCACCCTATGTGGCGCCTGAGCAGGCACAGGGCGCAGACTTCAGCGACCAAAGCGCCGATGTCTACAGTCTCTGCGCTGTCACTTATGCCATGTTGATGGGGCGACCGCCCTCTGAGGATGAGCAACGGTTGCTGCGTGAACAGAGCATCCATCAACCTCCCGCACTCTCTCAACAGAGCCGGCCTGATCTGCTGCCACTGGCTGCTACGGTGCTTCAGTTTGGGCTTGCTAAGGACCCAAGCACACGCTATGGGGCGGCAGGCGAATTTGCCAGCGCATTTGCCAGGGCGCACGAGGTAAGTCGAAGTGAAGCGACCGGCGTATACGCAAATCCGCTCGCCCGGCTTCAGGATCTATGGGTTACATCCGAATCGATCCGCACCCGCTATGGCTTGCTGGTAGCCGTGCCGTTGTTGATCATCGTGGTGCTGGTCGGTATGCTCTTTGTCAGCCGGTCGTTTAGCAGCGCCTCATCCTCACAGATCGGTCTGAGGGCAACAGAGGCTACAGTTGAAACTAGCGTGCCTACACCTGTAAACGCTGAGGTGGTCAGTGCAGCACCTATGCTCGATGACGCTCAGCAAACCGCCGCAACGACTGCACCCACCGTTGAACCGCCGCCGGCTACCGCCACCACGGCGCCCACGGTGGAGACGCCTGAACCAACGCCTACGGTGGAGCAAAGCCTCGCCCCAGTCGCACCTCCGCTAGAAACCACGGTAGCGACCGTCACAGTTGAGGCCGAACCCGTTGTTGCACTCACATCTACAGTCGCTGTCAGCGAGACGGTTGTCGTAACCAGCACACCCACCACCGTGACACAGCCGTTGGCGGCGTTTGTCCGCACCCTTGCAGGTCAAATCATCGAGAACGTTGGCCCGTTGACGATCACCACACCGATTGAGAGCGAACCGGTAGCTGACGCGCCCAGCGAAGAGCCGCAACCGACCCCAGAAGCAGAGCATGGCCAACAGGCTGAGTCGGCCACCGATTCGGGTCTCCATCTGCCACTCGTGATGCAAAGTATCTATGCCGAAGGGATCGTCAACCAGACTGCCAATCTGCGCGCCGGGCCAGGCACTTCTTTTGGGATTATGGCAATCGCACAGCGCGGCCAACATCTCACAGTGGTTGCCTGCAACGAGGATTGCAGTTGGTATCAACTCGCCGGTGGAGAGTGGATCGCCGCCTTTCTCGTCGACCTCGTAGCCAAACTCTCAGAGCCTCTGCCGGTGGCAACGCCCACCCCATAGCTGGATCCGATTGGCCAGTGTGCTTGCGCTCTCGATTGCCGTTGCCGATGAAATTTGCCGGACCTGGCGGGC
>QEUW01000723.1 GCA_003577005.1 Chloroflexota bacterium
ATGTTTCGTAGTATTGGTCGGCCGGTGTTTGTTAAAGGATATGATATACATCCAGCCATGAAGCACCTGTCGGGCGGGAAGAACGTGTCTTTTCATTATGCTGACTTTACCCATACAGAACCGAGCGACAAGGCAGATTTAGTCATCATGTTTGATGTCATAGAACATGTTCCAGGCCCTTTGGGTTTTCTAAGGGCAGTTAGCGAACGCGCTCGATTCGTTGCCCTGCATATTCCGCTCGATGATTCTTGGTTGTTGGGAATGCGCAATCTCTGGAAAAGAAATCTTTTGCATCCGGGACATTTGTTAGTGCTGAATGTATCTTCGGCTATCAATCTGTTGACATTCTCGGGACTTCGAGTTGAAGACTACTCACTGACACCTGTCTTTCGTGCCCCTTTTGGAACAGAAACACGCTCGCAAAGACTGTTGAACCCGATCCGACGTGTGTTGTATCGAATCAGTCCCTATGTCTTGCAGAGGACGCTTGGGGGTGTCAGCTTGATGGTTCTAGCAACTAACGCCTATGCCTTTCACAGACCGTAGCGTTGCAATCGTCGGCAATTTCACATCTAAGACGAAGAGCGTGAGGGGAGTGTGCGAGGACCTGAGCGTTCATTTGGAACACCGTGGTTGGTTCATCATACGCGCCTCGAACAGGTCGGGTAGACTTGCCCGTCTGGCTGATATCTTCGTGACACTAGTCTCAAGGATGTCATCCTATCAGGTTGCTGCTGTTGAAGTCTACAGTGGACGCGCGTTTGCTCTGGCAGAAGTTACAGTTTGGCTTTTGCGGCTACTGGGCAAGCCGATTGTGTTGACTCTTCATGGTGGAAACTTGCCCGCCTTTGCACGGCGCTGGCCGGGGCGCGTCCGGCGTCTGCTGGCATCTGCAGCAGCAGTGACCACGCCCTCGCGCTATCTGCTGGAGCAAATGGCTCACTATCGAGATGACATCATCTTGCTGCCGAACGCACTCGATCTCAGCCAGTATCATCCCAGGCCGCTCGCTCAGCCTGTGCAGCCGCGTTTGGTCTGGCTGCGCGCCTTTCATCATATCTATAATCCGGTGCTCGCCGCCCAGGTGATAGCTCGTCTGCGCCATGAGTGGCCGGATGCACACCTAACCATGGTGGGGCCAGACAAGGGAGACGGAGCGTTTCAAGAATTTCAGCGCTTCGTGACTGATCATGGTCTGGGAGCGCACGTGACATGCGTCGGCGGAGTGCCCAAAGTGGAAGTGCCCGTATGGTTGCAGCGCGGGGATATCTTTCTCAACACCACTACCGCCGAGAGTTTCGGCGTATCAGTGATGGAAGCTGCCGCAATGGGTTTGTGTATTGTGACAACCAGTGTGGGAGAGTTATCCTACCTGTGGCAGGATGGGGTGGATGCTCTGCTTGTCCCGCCCAACGATCCCGACGCCATGGCCGCTGCGGTACGCCGCATCCTGACCGAGCCAGAGCTGGCCGAGCGACTTTCGCGCAACGCCCGCCGCAAGGCCGAGCAGTTCGACTGGGAGACAATCTTGCCGCAGTGGGAGCGCCTGCTAACTGAAGTTGCTCAGCGGGGATAGCATGGGACGTCTGCTGACTTTCTATCACCATCTTCCCTCTCCTGCGCGCAATCTAGCCGCCAGTCTGCGCGGCTACTACTTGCGTTCCTGGCGCTATGGCCCGGAGACCGAGCGCCTGGTCGAAGAGGCGCTGGCGCGCGAGTCTTGGTCGGTGGAGCAGTGGAAGCGCTGGCAGGAAGAGCGGCTGGCATATGTGCTACATCGCGCAGCTACACAGGTGCCTTATTACCGGCAGCAGTGGGGTGAGCGTCGCCGTAGAGGAGATACTGCTTCGTGGGAAGTCCTGGAAAACTGGCCGATCCTGGACAAAGAACCACTTCGCGCCCATCCGCAGGCGTTTGTGGCCGATGATTGTGACATACGCCGTATGTTTCATGAGCATACCAGCGGCACGACCGGTAAGCCGCTCGACTTGTGGTGGAGCCGCGAGACAGTACGTGCCTGGTACGCGCTGTTTGAGGCGCGTTGGCGGCGCTGGTATGGGGTTTCGCGCCACGACCGGTGGGCGATCCTGGGCGGACAACTGATCGTGCCTGTCTCGCAGACGAAACCACCGTTCTGGGTGTGGAATGCTGGGCTGCACCAGCTTTACATGTCGTCCTATCACCTGTCCCCGGCCACTATCCCCTACTATCTGGATGCCCTGCTTAGACACAAGATCGTCTATATGCTGGGATACACATCTGCTCTATACGAGTTGGCTTGTGGTGCGCTAGGTATAGGACGTGATGATTTGGTTCTTCGCGTCGTGATTGCTAACGCAGAACCTGTGTATCCCTATCAACGCGAAGCCATTGAGAAGGCGTTCCACTGTCCTCTGCGCG
>QEUW01000128.1:0-17412 GCA_003577005.1 Chloroflexota bacterium
CTGCTGCGCAATGCCGCGGCGGTAAGCCTTGCCCTCTTTCTCCTGCTTACGGTCGGTGATGTGCTGGGAAGCAGCCCGGTACGCCAGGCAAGCAGAGGAGCCAGCGCACCGTTTGCCGGTGAGGCGCCAGCCGCAGCGGCTTTTCCGAGCGCCACTGCGACCTCCCAACCACTTACGCCACCGGGCGCCGGGTCGATTCAGGAGTCCATTCAAGAAGAAGATGGTCAGGTTGCCAAAGAGAGCGCTGCGCCACCGCCTCCCCCTGCTGGCGCAAGCGAAGCCAGTGCTGGCGAGGCCGGCGCCGTCGAAACAGCCGCGGGTGGGGTCGCCGCCGGTACGGCACCTGCCGGCCAGCCGGACGCGCAACTTTCCAGCCAGGAAGAGACCTTTGCTCGCGCCGCGGGCGCACCTGGGCCCGACGGAAGGGAGGAGTTGGCGCCAATGGACCAGGCCGGCGACGCTGTAACCAACAGCCAGACTGTGCCGGCCGAGTCACTTTCGGCTGCGATGGGTACGCGCACTGCTCTTGCCGCCACGGACGCCACCACCGTCACTACCGATGAGATTGCAGCATCGGATGAACGTGTGCTGGCCCCTGCGGCGCAGTTGAGTGACACTGAGACCCTGACCCTGCCCGAGCCGGACCAAAGTGTCACAGCAGATGACGGCGGTTCCACAGCGGATGAAGAGGCCGATGATGCAACTACTCTCACCTCGCCTACACCGGCAGCGCAAGCTGAGGAAGCGGTAACCTCCACAACCGGCGCTGAGAACGGGGAAGCCAATGAGGTTGCTGCCTCCCCTCAAGGTGTGGAGGAGGTCCAGCCAGACCAGGAAGTAGCGCCGGTTGACTCGCTTCGGCGTTCGCTCCTGGATCTTTCGCAGCTTGCCACGGCTCTTGTCACGCTGGTCTTTGGGGCGCTTTGGTGGCGCAGCCGTTCACAATCACCTACGAAGTTTTAAGGCTGATTTATGCCCGAATTGCCCGAAGTCGAAACCTACGCTCGTGACCTGGCGCCCTTGCTGCGTGGACGTCGGGTTGAGGGCGCCCAGGTGCGTTGGCCGCGCACCATTGCAGCACCCGAACCGGAGGCTTTTGTCCAACGGATAGCGAGGCAGCGTTTTGTGGAATTTGGGCGGCGAGGCAAATATCTGCTACTAGGCATGGATTCCGGCGATACGCTCATCGTCCACCTGCGCATGACCGGCCATCTCTTGGTGCAGCCGGGCCCTATTGAACCAGACGCCCACACCCATGTCGTGCTGGAACTGGACGACGGTCGCCAACTCCACTTTCAGGATACACGCAAGTTTGGCCGTCTCTGGCTGACCGCCGACCCGGCGCCAGTATTAGCCAGATTGGGGCCGGAACCGCTAGAGGCCGCCTTCTTACCTGAGGTTCTAGCCCAAAAAGTGGCCGGACGTAAGGCGCCTATCAAGAATCTTCTGCTCGATCAAACAGTTGTAGCCGGCGTGGGGAATATCTATGCTGATGAGGCGCTCCACCAGGCAGGCATCCACCCGGCGCGCGCTGGCGGCGGCTTAACCGCCGAAGAGCTGGAGAAGTTGCACGCTGCGATTCAAGCGGTCTTAGGGGCTGCACTCGCAAACGGGGGCAGCAGTTTGGGCGCCAGCAGCGTGCAAAACTATGTGCGTCCCACCGGCGAACCCGGCGCCTTTCAAACGGCGCATCGCGTCTACAAACGTGCGGGCCAGCCCTGTCTACGCTGCGGCACACCCATCGAGCGCATTGTTATTGCCCAACGCAGCGCTCACTTCTGCCCATACTGCCAACAAGAACGGAGAACGTAGAGCATAGAACGCAGAACAGTTTTGCCGTCGAGGTTGTCTGCTCTACGTTCTGCGTTCTCCGTTCTCCGCTCCTGCGTTCCCCCGCTTGGCTGCTTCAAACTGGCGGCGCATTTCGACCTCGTGCTCCTGGGCGGCGCGTTCGCCTTCTTCCAGCGCCTTGTCGAGCCGTGAACGGTAGTTCTGATTAAAGTCGCTGCCCGTGGCTGGGCCAAAGACATAGTTGATGACGACGCCAACAGCTGCACCCAACGCTGCGCCAATGAGAAAATTGCCCAACTTGCCCATACGTTCCTCGCACCCCGGATCTATTCCTGCGAATAAGAGTTGCCAAAGATTATAGCCGGTTTTGCAACAAAGAAACAAGAAGGGACATTGCAACGCAACGTCCCTTCTTACCACCCCATTACCCCCGCCAGACATGGCAAGGTCTGCTAGAGATTAGCAATAGTAACTTTGTGACACCTAAACTTTGCCAGACTTGCCACCGGCGACGGCCACCAATTAACAATTGACCATTGAGAATTGACCATTGACCATTATCTACACCTTATACGTCGCCGTCCCGTCAATGACCTGTACATCCTGCGGTTCGGCGTTGTAGGCAGCCAGGTCAGCGGGTTGCTCTTCGGGCAAGAGCAGACCAAAGAGCACGTAGACGAGCACGCCCATGCCGATGCTGCCGATGCTAAAGGCCGCCCAGATGAGGCGCACCAGGTTGGCGTCGATTCCCAGCCGCTGGCCGATGCCGCCACAGACGCCCATAAAGAAGCGGTCAGTGCGGCTGCGCTTGAGCGGGATGCGTTGGCGAACGCTGCGCATAGAGCTTTTGATCTCCTCACCGCTGGGCGCCTTGACATTGTTGCTCACCCGGTTCCGCCAGTTAGCGAAGTCAATCCGCCAGTCACTGGCGCCGCCGGTGCCGCGCAGGAGCAGGTAGCCTACCCCAATCAACAGCGCTGGCCAGAAGACTACCGCCATCACCGACCAGAACGCGTCCCATAGTGGGGGCAGAATGCCGATGTTGGCCAACAGCCAGACCACACCCAGGCCGATCAAGACCTTGGCCGCCACGCCCAGGCTGCGCTCATTGAGCTCGATAGCCGCCGGCCGCACCTGGCCGTTTGCCACCGTCCCCACAGGTAAGAGCAGCCAGAGCGCCAGATAGGCGAGAAAGCCGCCGCCACCTGTGGTCAACGTCGCTACAACCCAGAGCACGCGCACGAGGGTCGGATCCCAACCCAGGTAATCACCCAGGCCGCCACAGACGCCGCCGACCATCTTGTCGCTGGGGTGGCGATAGAGCGTCGCTTTGGCAGCCGGCGCCGCCTGGCTCTGCACTGTCTCCTGGTGGCCATTGACCTCCACCGTCGTCTCAGTGACCGTGCGCTCGACGACTTGTTCGTTGCTCATGTTCCCTCCTAAACCTTTCTTGCGAATCTACTCTTCCTTTTGTGGCGGCAGGAGCACAGACTACCGCGCCTTTCTGTCTGGCGGCGATCTACTACCATGCAGCTACTTTGATGCATTTGGCTGGCCCGCCACGAACGTGCTAATTGCATACCAGTACGCAGGTCGTCGTAAAAGGTTGCATGACTTTGTGTTAGAATAGGGAGTGTATGATCAAAGATATTTTGCGGGAGAGAGCTCATCGCCCCTGGCCATTGCCCCGGGGGCCGTGGATCATGACGCAGACCTGGCATGATCTGCTCTTTGCCCACTGGCCGGTTGCCATCGACCTGATGCGGATGCTTGTGCCGCCCCAATTGATGCTGGACACCTACGCGGGGGAGGCGTGGGTGGGGGTTGTGCCGTTTCGCATGTCGGGTGTGCGGCCACGCCTGGCTCCATCTGTACCCTGGCTTTCGGCTTTCCCCGAACTCAATGTCCGTACTTATGTCAAATCATCCGACCCAGAGAACCCGAAGCCGGGCGTCTATTTTTTTAGCCTCGAAGCGGCCAACCCCGTTGCTGTAGCGCTTGCCCGGCGCTTCTTTCATCTCCCCTACTTCAACGCATACATGCGGCTGCTCGACGACGGCCGCATGATCCACTACCTCAGCCGTCGCACGCACAAAGATGCGCCGCCGGCCACTTTTGTGGGTCACTATGCGCCCACTGGGTCCGTCTTTCGCTCGGCGCCCGGCTCACTGGAGGAATGGTTGACCGAGCGTTACTGCCTTTATACAGTAGACGACCACGGGCGCGCCCGCATCGCTGAAATCCACCACCTGCCCTGGCCGCTGCAACCCGCGACGGCGGAGATCGAAATAAACACAATGGCCGAGGCCACCGGCATCGCTCTGCCGGCCACGCCACCCTTGCTCCACTTCGCCCGCCGCCTGGTCATGGTAGCGTGGCCGCTACGGCATGTGGAATCTGGGGCTTAGAGAGCGTCTCGAAATACAGAGTAGCCTTCACCATGTCATCGAACATTCTGCATTCCGCACCTCGCATTCCGCATTCGACATATCGTCTGGGTTTTGCGGTGAAGGTGCTGGGGGCGCCGCTGCGCTCGCACGATAGCCGGCGCTGGCAGAACCAGCCGCACCTGAGCGTCAGCCTGGCCTATCTGCGCGACATCTTCGAGTATCTTCACACACATGAGATCCACTTCTACCGGCTGGCTGGACAACTGGCCCCGTATCTCACCCACCCCGATCTGCCCGCGTTTCACCGCCAGATCGACGAGTGCACCACCGAGCTGGCGGCGTTGGGCGACCTGGCGCGCGATTACCGGTTGCGGCTGACGCTCCACCTGGCCTATTTCATCCAGATGAGCAGCCCCGATGAGACGCGCTCGTCGCGCTCCCGGCAAGAGTTGGTCGTTGCCGCCCAGTTGCTCTCGGCCATGGGACTAGGGGTGGATGCGGTGATCGTGGTGCATGTGGGTGGGCTCTATGGCGATCAGGTGGCTAGCCGCGAGCGATTTGCGCGCAACTTCGAACAATTGCCTGATGTGGTCCAAAACCGGCTGGCATTGGAAAACGACGACCGCCACTTCAGCCTGCAAGATGTCCTCTGGCTGCACCGGCGCACGGGCACTCGCGTGGTGCTGGATACCTTGCATCACCACTGTCTGAACCCCAGCGGCCATCCGCTCAACAATGCCCTGGCGCTGGCGCTCGCCACCTGGCCAGCCGGCGAGCAGCCGAAGGTCCACGTGAGTAGCCCGCGGACGGCGCTACGCCGCTTTGTGCGTCACGGACAGCCCTATGTGCAGCCGCCGTTGCCCAATCAACATAGTGATTTTATCGACGTATTCGCCTTCATTGATCTGCTGCGCAACGCCCGCGCCGCCAATCTCCGCCCGTTTGATATTATGCTCGAAGCCAAGGCCAAAGACCTGGCATTGCTGCGGCTGCGCGAACAGGTGTCTAAGTTTGCGCCTGATCTGGCAGGCTTGATTGCCTGACTAACCCGTATACAAAGCTTTCGCTCCGACAGGCCGCTATGCCACCCGGTTGAGCAGCGGCTCCCCTCGCAATCCGGCCTTCAAATTATCGACCGCTCGCTGGGCCATGCGGCGGCGGGTCTGGCGAGTGGCGCTGCCCAGGTGGGGCGCAATGACAAAATTCTCCAGCTTGAGCAGCGGGTGGTCGCGCGGCAGCGGTTCCGGCTCGGTGACATCTACAGCGGCGCAGTAGATCCACTTTTCTTGCAAGGCTTCGAGCAGGGCGTCGTGGTCGATCACACCCCCGCGCGCCACGTTGACAAGAACCGCCGTCGGTTTCATCATGCGCAACTGTTTGCGACCGATGATCCCGCGCGTCTCCGGCGTGAGTGGGACGTTGAGCGTCACAAAATCGGCCTGTTGGAGCAGGTCGGGCAGGGTGGCGTAGGTGGCGCCCAGTGCAGCCTCGGCCTCAAGGTTGCGCCGCCGGTTGTGGTAGAGTACCTTCATGTCAAAGCCGCGGGCGCGTTTGGCTACCTCTTTGCCAATGTTGCCCATCCCAATGATGCCCAACGTGCTGCCAAAAACATCATAGCCGTGGAGGATGTTGGGGTCATACTTTGTAAATTCAGGGCCGCGCGCAAAACGGTCACCGATGATCAGATTGCGCGCCGCCGCCATGAGCAGCGCAAAGGTCATATCCGCCGTGGCGCCATCTACCAGGTTGGGTGTGTTGCCGACTGGGATGTTGCGCGCCCGGGCATCTTCCAGGTGAATATGGTCGACACCAACGCCAAAGTTGCTGATCACGCGCAGATTGGGCATGGTGTCCATGATTTCCCCGTTGATCTTAGGGTGGCCGTAGACAAAAAACCCTTCTGCCGCCCGCAGGATAGTTGGGTCCGTCCCGGTTGGCGACCAAAGTTGCACCTGGCATTCAGCGCCAAGCATGGTCATGATCTCGTCGGAGAGGGGTGTATTCGTCACGATCTGATAAGGCATGGCGGATTCCTCTTTCTCTGAATGAACTTGGGGCGCTGGCTCGCCATTATAGCGGCGGTCAGGTAGGCTGTCCAGCCGCATCTATCCTCATCCGGGCTTCTCAAAAATCAGGGCAGGGAGCCACGGATTGATAGAAACTCGCGGATTACGCTTAGAGCCTATTCGAATAACTCTGCGACAACGATGATTCGTTGGTGTAGTTGTCGGACCTGCAACCGTTATTCGGATGGGCCCTTCGTGAGATGCCGATCCGCGGCTTTCTGTCAATCCGCGGTTCTTGACCTTTGCCGCCACTTTTGAGAAGCCCTGTATCCCCATCTATATCCGGCAGACACGAAATCACCTATGGTCATACGCCGACATCACCGGTACGATGAATCCAGCCACAAAGGGCGCAAGTAAGTACAAGGGGGTTGGTACAAGGGCGTGCGAACCCCCTCAGGTCCGATGAAGTGGGTTAACCTACGCAACCGGGACAGAAAGTCTTGATTCTCGTGGGGCTGTACCCAAAAGGAGCGATGATGGCAAACGAATTGAAAGGCAAAAAGGTTGCGATCCTGGCAACTAACGGCTTTGAAGAGATCGAATTGACCGACCCGAAGCGGGCGTTGGAAGAGGCGGGTGCGGAGACACACATTGTTTCGCCTGAGACAGGCACCATCTTCTCGTGGCAGAGCAACAACTGGGGGAGCAAGTTCCCGGTAGATGTGCCGGTGGCGCAGGCGAACGCTGATAACTACGATGCACTCCTCATTCCGGGTGGCGTCATGAACCCCGACAAGCTGCGCTTGAGCGAAGAGTCGATCGAGTTTATCCGCGCTTTCTTTGATGCGGGCAAACCGGTGGCTGCTATCTGTCACGGGCCGTGGCCACTCATCGACGCCGGTGTGGTGGAGGGGCGGATGATGACCTCCTACCCTTCGCTGCGGATGGACCTGATCAACGCCGGCGCCGAATGGGTGGACCGTGAAGTAGTAGTGGACAACGGGCTGGTCACCAGCCGTAACCCCGACGATCTGCCGGCCTTCAACCGCAAGATAGTGGAAGAGTTCGCCGAAGGCGTTCACGAGCCAGCGATGGCGTAAGAAAGGACGATGGCCAATAGCTGGTGGGCTATCGGCTTTTGTCACGCAATCAACAACACTCGATCAACAACAAGGGAGGAACAATATGGCGAGGATTGCTGCAATGGTGCCCAATGATGAGGCTGCGGACGTAATAACCAGTCGGCTAGCCAAACTCGAAATCGATGACCTTGACTGGCGGCTGATCGGTCCAGAGGATGATCACGAACGCATCTTCCCCGCTCTGGCCTGGCCGGTGGGTAGCGGGTCGAGTACGAGTGGGCAGGGTCCGCTCGGCGTCCCGCTCCAGACGGACTACCCGGAAGAACAAGCGGTGGAAGACCGCGGGGTGGACGACACCGATGCCGAATTCTACGGTCGCAGCATCGAGCAAGGGGGCACAGCGATCATCATCGAGGCGCCCGCCGAGTATGAGGAGCAGATCCGCCGTATCCTCGAAGAGGCGAACGCTCAGCAGGTGACGGTGGATTAGAGGCTGGAGAGTGGAGACCGGGCTTGCGACCGTGCGTTGCACCTTTGGACAAGGTGAAATGCCAACCGCACCTGGTCTCTAATCTCTATTTTTACCAGTGCATGACAAAACCGCCATCCACGTTAATTGTCTGGCCGGTGATGCTGTTGGCGCGCGGGGAGGCAAGAAAGACTGCCATGCTGGCAATGTCTTCGGGCGTCTGCCAGCGGTTGAGCGGGACAACGCGCTTGATCTTCTCCTCGGCCCACTGCTCGAAGGTAAGTTGTTGGTCCTCGGGCAGGTTGCGATTGGAGGCGGCCCAGATCGAGCGGTTGAGCGGTGTATCCACCATGCCCGGACAGAGGGTGTTGACCCGGATATTGTAAGGGGCCAGGTCCTTTGCGGCGCACTGGGCAAAGTTGATAAGCGCAGCTTTGGAGGCGCTATAGGGGGGATCGGTCTGCGAACCGATCTGCCCCGCTACGGAGCTGAGAAAGAGCAGCGTACCATTCCGGCGCTGGCGCATTGGTTCCAAAAAAGCATAGATGCTGTTGACCGCCCCAATGACATTTACCTCTAAGACGCGCGGCCAATCTTCTGGCCCTAAGTTCCAAAAAGGAAAACCATATTTGCCGGAGCCGATGCCGACAGCAAAGATAAGGTGCTCCACCGGCCCCAGTTTGCTCTCGACCTGGTGAGCAGTCTGGCAGAGCGCGGGGTAGTCGGTGACATTGGTGACAAAGGGCTGAACCGCACCGGTCTGGGCAACGCCGATCTCTTTGGCCACTTCGGTTACGCTTTCGGCGCGGTCGATAAGCGCGACGTGCGCCCCTTCTGCGGCAAAGGCTGTGGCAATCGCCCGCCCAATCCCGCTGGCGCCACCGAGGACTACGGCAATCTGGTTGGTGAGTTCGAGGTTCATCGATTTGATCCCGTTCTGAAAATAAACTGCTGCGTTCAAGCCGCCGGTCAGGCTGTAAGTTCGTCTGCGCTAAGCAGATACTGGTCCGCCATCAGCAAGGTGAAGCTATATCCCAAATGATCTTGCCGTTTTCATAGAGCCCTGGACCTGCAATCATCTGTCTCCTGCGTCATCACAGCGGGACACGCCCTCACTGATCTGTCCGCACCTGGGTTACCTTTCATATTATAGTCCGGCTTGTCGAGCATGACAATATGTCTGGGGAGTGACAGGGCTTCTCAAACGTGCATCAAGAATCGCGGATGAGCAGATAGCCACGGATCTGTCCACAAGCAGCTTCAATCCGTGTCATTCTGAAAATCCGCGGTTCTCGCTGCCCAGACATATTTGGTGATGAGGTCACTCTCCGGTATGATGGAGCCAGGGTGGACAACCCTGGCGTTATCCCTACTGCACCAGCTATCGTGCAAAAAACCATGACCCAGCGGCTCTACTATACCGATTCCTACCAGACGGAATTCGATGCGACGCTTGTCGCCGTCACCACCATGGCGGGCCGGCCGGCGGCGCTGCTCGACCGCACCTGTTTCTATCCCACCTCTGGCGGGCAACCCTTTGACCGGGGCACATTGGCCGGCCACCAGGTGGTGGATGTGGTTGCTGGCGACAAGGGCGAAATCTGGCATCTACTGGCGGCGCCGTTGACAGGCGTGGCTGTCGGTTCATCTGTTCACGGTCTCATCGACTGGCCGCGGCGGTATGACCACATGCAACAGCATTCGGGCCAGCATCTCTTGTCGCAACTCTTCTACCGGCTCTTCGGCTATGAGACGCTCTCGGTCCATTTTGGCGCAGATGAGTCCACGCTCGACCTGGATGTTGCCACGCTCGAGCCAGCCCAACGAGACGAAGCGGAAGACAAGGCCAATGATCTGGTCTATACGGCGTTGCCCATCAAATCCTACTTTGTCAGCGACGCCGAGTTGTCTCGCGTACCGCTGCGCCGGCCACCCAAAGTGAGCGGCGAGATCCGCATCGTTGAGATCGACGGGTTCGATTATTCGGCCTGTGGCGGCACCCACGTGCGCACCACGGCCGAGATTGGCTCGATCAAGCTGACAAAACTGGAGCGCCGCCGCGGCCAGACTCGCCTTACCTTTCTATGCGGCAAACGGGCGTTGCGCGATTATGCGGCCAAACATCGCTTATTGGGTGAAATAGCTGCACTCTTTAGCGCTGATGCCAGCGAAGCCCCCAAGCTCATCGAACGCAATCTGGTTCAGTTAAAGACCCTCCAGCGCGAGCTGGACGCAGCCAACGAGCGCCTGCTGCGCTATGAGGCAACCGAACTCGCAGACAGCGCCGGCGAGTCCGGCCAGCTACGCATCGTCGCCCGGCTTTTTGCCGGGCGCGATATCAACCTGGTCAAGGGGCTTGCCGGCCAACTCCAACAGCAGCCCAATGTGATCGCACTGTTGGGCGCCACCGCCGACGATAAGCTGACGTTGATCTTTGCTCGTTCGGCGGAAGTGGATCTGCACGTGGGCCAGTTGTTGCGCGATACGCTGCAACTGGCCGGTGGCAAGGGTGGCGGCCGGCCTGACTTTGCCCAGGGCGGGGTGGCCGCCCCGGCGGTGGGGCAGCAATTGCTTGCTGCCGCCGTCGAGCAGGTCAAGGCAGCAATTGGCGATTAAAGAGATTCGGAGCCCAACCGATGCATACTACCACCCTTCCCGCAGTTGCCCTCGAATCGACCGTCATCGCCCACGGGCTCCCCTATCCGCATAACCTGGCGCTGGCGCAGGAAATGGAGCAGATCATCCGCACGCGAGGCGCCGAGCCGCGCACCATCGGTATCATCCAGGGTGAATTGGTGGCCGGGTTGAGCGAGGATCAACTCCGCCACCTGGCGACGGCGCCCGCCGTGCGCAAGGTAAGCCGGCGCGACCTGCCTATCGTCCGCGCGCAAAAAATGGATGGCGCCACCACCGTGGCGACCACTATGTGGATTGCTCACCGCTTTGGCATCGAAGTCTTTGCGACCGGCGGGATCGGTGGCGTCCATCGCGGGAGCGGCATGGACATCAGCGCCGATTTGCAGGAGCTGGCGCAGACACCGGTGATTGTCGTTTGCGCCGGCGCCAAGGCGATCCTGGACCTGCCGGCCACCCTCGAATATCTGGAGACCTTTGGGGTAACGGTGGTGGGGTACGGTACGGATGAATTCCCGGCCTTCTACAGCCGGACCAGTGGTTTGCCGGTCGATGTCCGCTGCGATACGCCGCAAGAAGTGGCTGCCCTCTGGCGCGCCAAACGTGAACTGGGTCTGCCCGGTGGGCTGCTCGTGGCCGTTCCCGTACCGGCGGCGGATGAGCTTCCCGCCGCAGAGGTCGAACCGCTTATCGAACAGGCGGTGGCGGAAGCCGCAACACGCCAGATACGCTCCGCGGAGGTGACCCCTTTTCTGCTCACCCGTCTCAGCGAACTCAGCGGGGAACGCAGCCTGCGCGCCAATCTGGCGCTCCTCAAAAACAACGCCAGCGCCGCGGCAGCGATCGCCGTGGCGCTGGCGTTGAAGTGAACAAGAATCGCTAATGGTAGGTTGCGAGGCGAAAATCCGCCAAGAATTCTGAAAGTTCTACAGAACCCTGTAGATACAAACAACTAAATTCGATCATACAAGAGAAGATGCTATGCCGCGGCCGGCGCTTCCATGAGCTTGAGAAACTCCTGGCGGTCGAGCACTTCGGTTTCCAGCAGCCTTTCGGCGACAAGCGTCAATTTGTCGCGATGGTCGAGCAGGATTTGCTTGGCACGACCGTAGGCGTCTTCGACGATGCGCCGCACCTCCTGGTCGATTTTGCGCGCCATCTCTTCGCTGTAGGTGCGCTGCTCGCCGATGTCCATCCCCAAGAAGGGGTTGCTGTCGCCCTGGCTGAGTTGCAGCGGGCCGACCCGATCACTCATGCCAAAACGAGTGACCATAGCTTTGGCGATCTTCGTGACGCGCTCCAGGTCGTTGGCTGCGCCGGTGGACGGTTCGCCAAAAACTAGCTCCTCGGCTACACGCCCGCCGAGCAGTCCGGTAATCGTGTCTGCATACTCAGCCCGGCTGCGCAGCGTGCGGTCGTCTTCGGGCAGCGGCATGACATAGCCAAGGGACTGCCCGCGACTGACGATGGTAATCTTGCCGACGCTGTCGGCGTGGCGGAGATTTTCCATCACGATGGCGTGACCTGTTTCGTGATAGGCAATCACCTTGCGGTCGTCGGCGCTGAGAACGCGGCTGCGCCGCGCCGGGCCGGCCATGACCCGCTCGATGGATTCGACCAGTTCGTCCATGCCGATGGCGCGCTTGTTACGGCGCGCCGTCAGAATCGCGCCTTCGTTGATCAGATTTTCCAGGTCAGCGCCCACCATTCCTGGCGTCTGCGAGGCGATCACGCCCAGGTCCACATCGGGGGCCATCGGCTTGCCGCGGGCATGAACCTTGAGAATCTCTTCGCGCCCGCGCCGGTCGGGACGGTCCACCATCACCTTACGGTCAAAACGGCCGGGGCGGAGGAGCGCCGGGTCGAGGATATCGGGCCGGTTGGTGGCGGCGATGATAACGATATTGGTGTCGGTATCAAAGCCATCCATCTCGACCAGGATCTGGTTGAGCGTCTGTTCGCGCTCGTCGTTGCCACCACCCATGCCGGCGCCGCGATGGCGACCTACGGCATCGATCTCGTCGACAAAGATGATACAGGGTGAATTCTTTTTGGCCTGTTCGAAGAGGTCGCGCACGCGGCTGGCGCCCACGCCCACAAACATCTCGACAAATTCCGAGCCGGAACTGCTAAAAAAGGGCACGCCGGCTTCGCCGGCTACGGCCTTGGCTAAGAGCGTCTTGCCGGTGCCGGGCGAGCCCACCATGAGCACACCTTTGGGGATGCGAGCGCCCAATGCGGCGAACTTCTGTGGCTCTTTAAGGAATTCGACCACCTCTTCCAGTTCTTGTTTGGCCTCATCGGCGCCGGCCACATCGGCAAAGGTAACGGTGGGGCGGTCGGCGTTATCGAGCTTGCGCGCCCGGCTACGGCCAAATTGCATGGCGCGGTTCTGGCCACCGTTGCCCGCCTGCCGCATAATAAAGATAAAGAAGCCAAAGATCAGCAGCATCGGCAGGAGCATAATCAACCAGTTGAAGATCAGCGCGCTGTTCGGCGCGCTCTCCACCTCGATAGTAAGTTCCTGCAGGCGCTCTTCGCTCACCCCAAAGGTGCGCAGCGTCTCAAGCAAGCTGCGGTCATCTTCTTTGCGGCTGCGGCGCGATTGGTCGCCCGATTGCAGTTGGACCGTAATGTTTTCGCCCTGAACAGTGATCCGCTCCACCCGGCCACGCTCCACTAGTTCGGCCAACTCATTCAAGCCAAGTATGTTGGCGTCATTGGCAGGGCTGCTCCAGAGAAAACGCGAACCCACCAGCACCAGAATAATCAGCACAACCCAAAACCAGTTGCGACTCAGAAAATTGCCACCCTGATTTCGGTTATTGCGTCCATTGTCGTTGCCCGGTGTGGGCTTGCGCGGTATTTTATTCTTATTATTGTCTGCCATTCGCTAGTCCTAAATATAGCCAGCCACCTAACCAGTTTGGCAAGCATAGCATCAGTAAAGATACGCAAGAAAAAACAATCACGGAGCCGTAATGCGTGGTGCGTAATACGCATTAGCACTCCGTGCCAGAGAGACAGTCAAATCAGCACCGTGCGAACGTACGTTACGGATGTCAGAGCGATTACGACCAGCTCAACAAACGAAAACAGACCTACGATAAATGGATCGTAGGCCAGATCCACAAATTGATCAGTAAGAGAAACTCCTCCTAGAGGATTGGAGAGCAAGGGAGTAGCTTGCCCTCCAATCGCTTACCCCAACCCATGCAATACGTCGCGGATACTGACGCCCACCCGATGCGTTTCAGTCTTGTGGATCGGCGCAAGCTTGCTGGCCATCCGGGGCTCTGGGCAAGAGGCTTCATCTGGCTTGTCGCTCAAACAGAGGAGGAGACAGCCGCGTTCGTGCAGCCATTCGCTCAGTTCGCACACCTCTTGGGTTAACGTGATCTCCTCTTTCAAAAGTTCTTCCACCGGTGTGTCGTCGGGTAGATGGCCCATGTATTCGACGGTGCTCATGAACTCTTCGCGGCGGAAGCGTTTGAACGGGGTCGGGTCGCCCAGGCGCACACTGTTGCCCACAGCCTCATGGACCTGGCGAAACCCTTCTGTGGCCCCAATGCTATGCATCCGGTAGCCCACCCAGCGAACAAATTGTTCAAAGTTCTCCAGGCTCTTCTTTTCAATCTCCTGCAAGAGTTCTTCGTACCTGACAAGACCAATATTGAGGACCAGACAGATATAAGCCAGGTAGTCCTGGTTGTCACCAGTGAGGAAATGATAGCGAGCGCGGTTGAGTTCGTTGTACTGTTCTTCAAAGGCGCGCCGGTTGAAATCGGAGCCAAGCACGGCATCCATCGTGCGGAAGATACCCTGAAGACGAGCGCGGTCGATCACTTGATCATTGCGTCCCTTGGCGCCGAGTGCAGTCTTGTCGATGTCCACGATCACGGCAGTGCGCTCATCCAACCGCAACCCCTGCTGGAGAACCCACTCGACCCAACTGCCCAGCGCCTCCCACCGGTTCGCGCTGTAGATCGCCTCTTTTTCGTCGATCTCGACCGCAGCCGGCTGTTGCACTTTCTCCGAGCCGATAAAGCAGGCGGCGCGCCAACCGCTCAGGTCGCGCATATTTTGGTACGCCCGACCGTCGTTGAGCAGGGTATCGCCAACAAAGAGCAACTCGGCAAGCGGAGCGCTTACCTTACGAATCCGTTGCACTTCGTCGGTAAACCAGAGCGCAGCCTTGGCATATTCCTTATCAAGCTTACGTGGAATCTGGTCGCCACTCAGGCCCATTTTGTAGCCTGCTGTTTTCAGACCGGGTAAGCGTTTATCAAGCGGCTCCAGATTGCGATAGATCACCCAGTCGCCGAAATAGTCGGACAACCGGGCACGGCCAAAGTTTTTCATCATGATCGATGTCTCAGTCCCGAACGAGACGTGCGTCGCTACGTCAACCACATCCATACTCCATCACTTTGCCTGCGGCCCTGAGAGACCCCAAGCAGCGCGTACTATACTATACTATAACTATACCTATAACTATACACAATTATTGGCAAGAGTGCGAATTATGGATGATGCGTGTTTTTGGGGCGGGGGATAGGGGGTGGGAAACAAGGCATCTACTTCCAACCCCCTATCCTGCCCTACGCCAACTCAAGGCCGCTCATTAACGCTTGGGCCTCCATGCCCAAATATCCTTGCGCCACCAGCAACTCAGCGTTGAGAAGGCTCCCGCCCGCCGCGCCGCGGATCGTGTTGTGCCCCAGCGCGAGAAATTTCCAGTGGAAGAGCGGGTCGGGGCGCAGCCGGCCTATCACCGTCGCCATGCCCGGCACGCTGCCCTTGAGCCGGTCCAACCGGGGCTGGGGGCGATCCGGCCGGTCGTCGTAGAGGAGGGCCGGTTGGGGCGCGCTGGGCAGCTTCAACTGCTGCGGCAGCGGATCATAGTATTGCCAGGCATCCAGCACTTCTTCCTGGGTGGGCTGCTCTTCAAACTCGACGCTGATAGCCTCCAGGTGGGCATTGCGCACAGGAACACGGTTGCAGTGCGCGCTGATGACAAAGTCGGCATATTGTACATGGTCGCCGGCAAGGGCGCCGAGCAGCTTGTGCGGTTCCTTCTGCTCTACCTTCTGTTCTTCGCCGCCGATGTACGGCACAACGTTGTCGAGAATGTCCATGCTGCTCACGCCTGGATAGCCGGCTCCGCTCACAGCCTGCATGGTGACGACAAAGACCTTTTTCAAGCCAAACCGGACATGGAGGGGATGGAGTGCGCTGACCAGGTGTGTGGTTGTGCAGTTGGGGTTGCAGATGATAAACCCAGGCCAGCCCCGCTTGCGTTTCTGCACCTCGACCAGTTGCAGATGCTCCGGGTTGACTTCGGGGATCATCAGCGGCACATCCGGGTCGTAGCGGTGGTTGCTCGAGTTGCTGCACACCACACAACCGGCAGCGGCAAATTCTTCCTCAATCGGCCCAGCCACCTCGGTGGGCAGCCCGCCAAAGACGATCTGGCAATCGACGCCGGGCCGGCAATCTTGCAGCACCAGGTCGCGCACCGATTCGGGCATGTCCCCGCGCAGGTTCCACTTGCACGCATCTGCATAGCGCTTTCCTGCGTTGCGGTCGCTGGCGCAGAGCGCCGTGATCTCAAACCAGGGATGATTCTGCAACAGATGCACAAAGCGTTGGCCTACCGCGCCCGTCGCGCCCAGCACGCCAACCTTGATCTTGCCATTCATGTTCGTTCTCCGCAGTGATAACGTAGAACGTAGAGCGCAGAACGAAGAACGGAAAGTCACCTGTTCTACGTTCTACGTTCCGCGTTCTACGTTGAATAGGCTAACTCGATCATATCCGCCAACACACCGCTGGCAGTGGCATCCACACCGGCGCCACGCCCTTGGATGACAAGTGGGTTTGGATCGTACCAGCGCGTGTAGAACTCGACCAGGTTGTCGGTGCCGCTAAGCCGGCCAAGTGGGCTGGCGGCATCGACCAGGGTCGGTGCGACACGGCACTGGCCCTCCTCAACGGTGGCGGCGTACCGCAGCACTTGCCCCTGCTGGCGGGCGCTTGCCACTTGCCCGGCGAATTCAGCATCCAGTTCAGGGAGGGCAGCTAGAAAATCAGGCACCGCAAGGCTCTCCAGGTGCGTCGGGTAGAGACTGGTGACCTGGACATCGGCCAACTCCAGGGTCCAGCCCAGGCCACGGGCGAGGATGAGCGCCTTGCGCGCCACGTCCACCCCCCCCAGGTCGTCGCGCGGGTCGGGCTCGGTGTAGCCGAGCTTGTGGGCCTCGCGTACCACCTCGCTAAAGGGGCGCCCCTCCTGCAAGCCGGTCATGACATAGCCCAGCGTACCGGAGAAGGTGCCGGCGATACGGCGCACCTGATCGCCGCTGGCGACCAGCCGGTTGAGCGCGGCGATGATCGGCAGCGCGGCGCCACAGGTCGTCTCCCAACGGGTGCGCCCCAGATGGCGCACGGCAGTGGCGCCGGCTCGGGTGAGCCGGTCGTACACCTCCTGCTGGATGGTCAAAGGTTTTTTGTTGGCGAGGACAACTTTGTAGCCCTGCTCGAGCGAGTAGAGCAGGGCAGGAACGGTGGCGTCGCTGGCCGTACAGTCCACGACAATCGAGCCGGAGCGGGCAGCGACATCAACAACGCCGACGAGATCGCGCTGCGGCCCCCCCAGGCCATGTTCGGCCAGCGAGCGGCCGGCGGCTTTGATGGCCACCAATTCTTGCAATTCGTCGTCGGCAAGACCGCCATCTAGCGCAATTGCGGCGCTGCTGCTGTCGGCCACAGCGAGGACACGCAGGGTCAGACCGTACTGCTGGGCATGAAGTGTGCGATTTTCTATGATCTGGCGCACCAGTGCCCGCCCCACGCCGCCTACGCCAAGAAGAACCACCGGTATCTCGCGCATCTCCGCTCCACTTCTTGAAGCCAAAAGTTCTGCAAACCCCAAAAGAGGTCAATCAGGTAAATGGGTGTGTCCCACATTTGGGGCAAACCCGCATTCCGGGAAAGGGCCGGAAAGTTTCTGAACGTTCACCGCGATGGCGGCCCTT
>QEUW01000128.1:17434-18667 GCA_003577005.1 Chloroflexota bacterium
CCCGGAATGCGGGGCCGGGGCAAGCCGCCCCCAATCCTGGACGCACCCCAGGTAAATCTACTGCTGGCAATCATTATGCACTGATGATATAATACGGCAAAATTTCTCCCTGAACTGCTGCCTCTTGTAAGTTTTGTGCGCTCTACCAGTGTGGCTTCTTTTTCCAAAATTGTAAGCTCATTTCCAATGAAATTCCAATCTTTTTAGTGTAAAAGGATTATATGCGCATTTTGATAGTTGAAGATGATCAGCGCCTGGCCTCCTTGATCGAACGGGTGCTCCTGCGCGAACATTTTGCTGTCGATGTGGCGCACGATGGCGACACGGGCTTGGAGTTTGCCCTGAGCCGGTCGCACAGTGTAGCGATCCTCGACTGGATGGTGCCCAAATTAAATGGGTTGGCTGTTTGCCAGGCTGTACGCAATGCTCAGATCCCACTGGCAATTCTCATGTTGACGGCGCGGGTCCAGGTCGAAGACCGGGTGATGGGGCTAGACAGTGGAGCGGATGACTATTTGATCAAGCCCTTTGCCTTCGATGAGCTCCTTGCCCGTGTCCGGGCGTTGAGCCGGCGCTTTCTTTATACCAATGGTGAACCGGCGTTCTTAGAGTGCGGCAGCATAGTGCTGGAACCGCGTTCCCGAATCGCCTGGCATGATGATCGCGAACTCCACCTCACCGAGACAGAGTGGAGTCTGTTGGAATGCTTTGTACGCCACGGCGGGCAGGCCCTCACCCGCAGACAGATCTTTGATCAGGTCTGGGGTGTCACCAGTGATGCCCAGCTTTCCATGGTAGATGTCTACGTCTCCTATTTGCGTCACAAGCTGGACCCATCCCGCCATGCTGGCAACCCGATTGAGACCGTGCGGGGGATCGGGCATTCTGCTGACAGCAACCTATACCTTGATTGCGGTCGCCTTTGTGACTCTGTTGATCGCCGTCACTTACTGGCTGTTAGCGTACTATTTTCAGTCCATCACCGACCTGGCGCTGCAACACAAGATGGCGCACGAATTCCAATTACTGGGCCTCCCACTGCCGCCGGAACTGGCCTATGCGGATCAGGAATGGAGTCGTATTCGCCGCCAGCTTTGGCCGCTGGCGAGCACGAGAGCAGACAAACTCTCGGTAGAACAACTTCAGGAGAACTGGCAGCGGGAACTCACCCATCTGCGCTTTCATTTGGATGACCAATCGTTGGAAGAAACTTACGATAGTGAACTAGCCGTC
>QEUW01000129.1 GCA_003577005.1 Chloroflexota bacterium
CGGGGGCACACCCGGTCCCATCTCGAACCCGGCAGTTAAGCCCGCCAGCGCCGATGGTAGTTTGGGGATTCCCCACGCGAGAGTAGGCCATCGCCAACAGCTCCTGTCTTCTTTATACTCATCTCACCAGACCGGCTATAGCCGCTCTGGTGTTTTTATTTCTGCGGGCTTTACAAACTCCCCAATTCTCGTTTAATCGTGGAGGACCTGAATTCCATTCGGGCTTTCCTTTGCAACCAAAGTCGCGATTTTGGCACTCACACGGTATAATTGATTGTTGTTCTATAAGTCGATATGCTAACCATGTGAGGTGAATGTGAAAGTAGCAACGGTAATTCTGGCTGCCGGTTTTGGCACCCGAATGAAGTCAGATCTCCCAAAGGTCTTGCACCCCATTGCAGGCCGTCCAATGGTAGAGTGGGCGGTACGTACGGCCGAACAGGTGGGCGATCTGCCCCCTGTGGTCGTTGTGGGACATGGTAAAGAAAGAGTGGCAGATTTACTCAAAGAACGGGTTCAGTACGCCGAACAAAAGCAATTGCTGGGCACCGGTCACGCTGTCATGCATGCCGAGGCCGCCCTCCGCGATAAGAGCGATGCGGTGCTGGTTTTCTATGCAGATATGCCCCTTTTGCAGGCCAGCACGCTGCGAAACCTGGTTGAGCTATTTGCAGTAGAACGCAGACAAGGAGAGCCGGCACTCGCCATGCTGACGATCGACCGGCCCGATTCACAAGGGTTTGGCCGCGTTGTGCGTAACAACCGGGGGGAGGTGCAGGCGATTGTCGAAGAAGTCGATTGCACGCCCGACCAAAAGCAGATCACCGAGCTAAATCCGGGTATCTACTGTTTTGACGCCGAATGGTTGTGGGCAAATCTATCGCAGATTCCGGCCAGCCGTAAAGGTGAATATTACCTAACCGATATGGTCGGTGTTGCCGTGGCACAGGGACGGCGGGTTGTAACTGCCTCTGCCCCCCTCGATGATGTCCACGGCATCAATACCCGTGTTCACCTGGCGCAGGTGGCTGCCGTCATGCGCCAGCGCATCGCCGAGCAGCACATGCTCAACGGGGTAACAATCATCGACCCGCTGACAACCTACATCGACGATACAGTGGAAATTGGCTCCGATACCACCATCTTGCCGGGGTGTTGTCTGGAGGGGGCTACACGGATTGGTCATCATGCCATCATTGGACCCTACAGCCGTTTGGTGGATAGCAGCGTCGGCGACCACTGTCGAGTCTCTTACTCGGTGATCGAACAGGCCCGGCTGGACAACCACGCCGACATTGGGCCGTTTGGACGGCTGCGCCCCGGCGCTCATCTTGGCGAAGGGGTCCATATGGGCAGTTTTGGCGAGGTGAAGAACAGCTATCTGGCGCCAGGTGTCAAGATGGGACACTTTAGCTACATCGGCGACAGTGACGTGGGTGAAAACGCCATGATCGCTGCTGGTACGATCACCTGCAACTTTGACGGGGTGCAGAAAAACCGCACCGTGATCGGCAAAGAGGCGTTTATCGGCAGTGATACGTTGTTGGTGGCGCCTGTGACTGTCGGGGATGGCGCCAAGACCGGCGCCGGTTCGGTCGTGACGCGCGATGTGCCGCCTCATACGTTGGTCTACGGAGTGCCGGCTCATTCACCCAAGAAAGGCGCCGAAACAGCTTCGTCAAACCAGGGAGGGAGAGAATGATCACCGCTGAAGCTCTTGTCAGCCAGGCTCTAGAAGCCCGCCAACATGCCTATGCCCCCTATAGTGAGTACGCTGTGGGAGCAGCTGTTCTTGCTGCTAATGGCACAGTGATCAAAGGCTGCAATGTCGAAAATGCCTCCTACGGGGCTACGATCTGCGCCGAACGAGTGGCGCTTACTTCTGCTATCGCGCAAGGCAAACGCAATTTTCTTGCCATTGCTGTGGCGACACAGAACGGGGGTTCCCCTTGTGGCATCTGCCGCCAGGTAATGGTTGAGTTGGGCCCCCAGATGACTGTCTACATCAGCGACGAGAACGGTAATTTCCGTACAACGACGGTCACCGAGTTGCTTCCCGATTCCTTTGACCCGGCCAGCCTGCCACCTAAACCGGTCACTTAACAATTGGCCGTTGACCTTTGACTATTATGAACGTTCCTGCCTTGATGGCAACCTACCAGTTGCGCCAGCGTGAGTACCTTCTACGCATCACACGCGCCATGACCTCGCGTCTCGATCTGCCAAGTCTGCTCAAACTGATTCTGAGCAGCGCCGCTGAAATGGTGGGCTGCCGCGCTGGTCTGCTGGTATTGGAAAAGGAGGAGACCGGCTTCAGCCAGCCTCATACGAGCATCGCCCGCTATGAGATCCGGACTGTCTACAACATCCCACGCCAATATCTGCGCGCCTTTGAACCGCTGCTTGATCTAGTGCCCCTGGTCCATAGTGCGGCAACGGAAGATGAACTCAATGCCGACCCTCACTATCTGGATTTGCAGGCGCGGCTGCGCCAGGTGGAAGAGCGCCTCGGTATCTCCCTTGGCCAGATCGTCGGTCTACCCTTGACTTATGAAGATGAGCTGCTAGGTGTCATTTATCTTTTCCGCAGCGAATATGCTTTTACTCAACTGGACTGGCAGTTTCTACAAGGCTTCGCCGACCAGGCTGCCATCGCGGTGCGTAACGCCCGTCTCTACCACCAGCTAGAGACCGAACGCAGCCGTCTCCAGACCATCATCGAACACAGCGCTCACGGGATCATGATCCTGGGGGCCGACCGCCGTGTGCTGGTCATCAACCAGGCGCTGGCCGCCATGTTGGGCCTCACACCCGAACAAGCGATGGACCAACCCTGTTACGAAGTGCTCCAGTTGAGCAATGTGCAGGGGGTCGATTTTTGCCAGGCCGAGGAGTTCCCAACTTTTACCGGCGAAGAGAGCCTGCACGTCGAAGGTGATCTCCGGCGGCCCGGCGGTGGCCGGTTGGTTGTCTCCGTCACCTACACACCTCTCTACGACGATGAAGGCAACGTGGTCAATGTGGTTGCCAACGTCCACGACATCACCCGTTTTCGCGAAGAAGAGGAGATGAAATCGACCTTTGCCTCGATCATCAGCCACGAATTGAAGACGCCGGTGTCGCTGATCAAGGGCTATGCTCAGACGCTGGCCCGCCCCGACGCCCAGTGGGATGCCGAAACCGCGCGCCAAAGTCTTCAGATTATCGAGGAAGAGGCCGACCGGCTCGAAGGATTGATCAACAACCTGCTAGATGCCAGCCGCATCCAGGCTGGCGGGTTGCGGCTTGATTTCGATGATGTCGATCTCCAAGGGCTGGCCGTCAAAGTGGCGCAAGCCTACCGTACCCAAACGCAACAACATCAGATCGAGCTTGACTTTCCCCACCCTTTACCGCTGGTGCGCGGCGATGAAGAACGGCTGCGCCAGGTGCTCACCAATCTGGTCGGGAATGCGATCAAATACTCGCCCAACGGCGGGGTGATCCGCATCGGCGGCTGGAGTGAGACCGATGCAACAAACAGACACCGCGTGGTGCTTTATGTCGCCGACCAGGGCATCGGCATTCCACCCCAGGATCTGGACAAGATTTTTGAACGTTTTTATCGGGGAGATAGCACCTTGCGGCGCAGTACGGCAGGCGCTGGTCTTGGTCTCTATCTTGTCAAGGCGATTGTCGAAGGCCATGCCGGCGAGATCTGGGCGCGCAGCGAGCCAGAGAAGGGTACTACTTTTTTTGTGGCCCTACCGGTGGAGCAGGTAGCGCAGCAAACTGAAGCTTAACCGAGGACCCCACCAGGTTCGGTTGATATTTATGCGGCACTGAAGGGCCAACAAAACCTAGGCCGAACTCTTTGCCAGAACAGGTACAAGAGCGCCTGCACCGTTTTCCACTGCAGGTGCGGTTTTGGGCTGCATTTCCGGCAGCCAGAGGGTAAAGGTAGCACCCCTCTGAGGGGCGCTCTCAATGGTGATACGCCCGTGGTGCGCCTGCGCAATCCACTGGGCGATACTCAGGCCCAGGCCACTGCCGCCCACTTCGCGGCTGCGCGCTTTGTCTACCCGATAGAAACGCTCGAAGATCTGCTCTTGTTGTTCCGGTACGATTCCGATCCCTGTGTCGCTCACAGAGACTTTGACCCAGCCCTCGCGGTTCTCCAGACTAAGTGTCACCGTGCCACCTTCAGGCGTATATTTGATGGCGTTGTCGGTCAGGTTGAGGAGCACCTGGCGGAGCCGCTCCCGGTCGCCCCAAACGAGCGCCTGGTCTTCGCTCCCCAGGCGAATCTCCCAGCCACGGCCGGTCCGGCGTTGCTCGGCAATGCGGCGGGTGTGGCGGTAGACTTCGAGCAAGAGCGTGTCGATCTCGACCGGCGTCATTTGTAGCCGTAGCGCACCGCTATCCGCCTGAGCCAGGAGCAGGAGGTCGTTGATCATGCGGCTCATGCGCGTCGTTTCGCTCTCGACCTCGCGTAGGGTTTCCTGGAGTGTTTCTTGGTAACGCTGGTTCGGCAGAACCCCCTGATTTCCGTTGGCTGCAATGCGTTGGAGCAGTTCGATATTTCCCTGGACCGTCGTAAGCGGTGAGCGGAGTTCGTGGCTCACATCCGCAATCAGCCGCTCTTGGGTGTTGAAGAGCTTTTGGATGCGGTCGAGCATTTCGTTAAAGGTGGCCGCCAGCTCGCCCACTTCACTGACATGATCATCCATCTTGAGGCGGCGCTCCAGGTCTTTGGTGCGCGTAATACTGCTGGCCGTTCTGGTAATGGCGTCGATGGGGGTGAGGGCCCGGTTGGCGAGGAAGGCGCCGACAATCGCCGCCAGCACCAGACTAAATGTCGTGCCCAAGGCCAAATAGCGGCTCGCCTGCACCAGCGTCGCCTCGATCTGTCGGGCCGAGCGGATCACCTGGACGGCGCCGATCACGTCGTTGTTGAGCAACAGCGGAACGCTGGTCACCAGCGCCTGCGATCCCTCTGCATCATAGGTGTAAGCATAGGAGTGGGTTCTGCCCTGGCGGACATATGGCAGCGCCTGGGTAAAGTCGTCGACCGCCTGACCAAGCCATTCCATCCCCTGACTTCTTTTGAGGATTTTGCCGTTGAGACCGATGATCTGCACTGGCAAATTGTTGGCAAAGACATCGACGTTTACACGGGGCGGAAAAAGAGGGAGCCTGGCCGGGTCGGGGATGATCACAAAGTTACCTTCCAACTGCTGTGTCACCGCCTTGGAGATTTCAGCAGCCTGGCGCTCGCTCTCCTGGCGCAACTGGTTACGCAGGTTTGTCGCCAACGCCGAATAGACCACACCGCTGAACAAAATCAGCGTAGCGCCAAGCAAAGCAGTATACCAAAGGGTCAACCGCAACCGGATCGTCATGGAGTTTGTCGCAGGGCGACGGTGCGAGCCGGGCGGCACCTCCATTGTAGGCACCATGCCGCCAGCCTACCGGCGCATCCTAAAAACAAGATGAATGAACTGTGAAGAATCTGTAAGAGCCGGTACACTCACCCCTCACGCAGCGTGTAGCCCACCCCGCGCACCGTCTGGATCAGACGCGATTTGCCGCCAGCCTCCAACTTGGCCCGTAGATAACGAATATAGACCTCAATGATGTTGCTCTCGCCGCCAAAATCGTACTCCCAGACATGGTCATAAATCTGTTCGCGCGTCAGCACCTGATTCGGGTGGCGCATAAAGAGTTCGAGTAAGTCGAATTCCTTTGCTGTCAACGAAATCTCCTCTTTGCCGCGGAAGACCTGGTGCGTGCGCGGGTTGAGCGTCAGGTCGGCAAACTGGTAGACCTCGGGCGCTGCCTCCATGCGGTGGCGGCGAAAGAGCGCCCGCAACCGGGCCAGCAACTCCTCGAATGAAAAGGGTTTGACCATATAGTCATCGGCGCCTGCGTCCAGTCCGGTGACTCGATCCTGCACGGCATCGCGGGCCGTTAGGATAAGGATTGGGACTGTCGAAGCACTGCGCAGGCGCTTACAGACATCCAACCCGCTCATGCCCGGCAGCATCAGATCGAGGATCACTGCGTCGGGCATACGGTCGCGGGCAAGGCGAAGTGCGCTCTCACCATCTTCGGCCACCTCTACCTCGTATCCTTCAAATAGCAGACCACGCCGCACCATTTCGCGGATGCGGCGGTCATCTTCGACTACAAGAATTGTTTCCGCCATAAGTTCTAGAATCGTCTCTCCTGGCATTAGTCGCCTATGTCGATTGTAGGTCAGGTAAAGCACCCTGTCAAATTATTCTGTAACTTTCACCTGGCCACAACCGCGCACAAAAACGTGCGTTCCCACCCTCCTGGTGATACAATTCGTTTACTGCAGACCAGAATTTCGTGTGCCTGGCGGATGGGCTGGTAACAATCGCTTTCACCCCCCAGTATTCGAAAGGCACTCACGGCTCATTCATATTATTACGTAAACTAGAGAAGGAGAGTTTCGCATGGCGGAACAGAACTATCGCATCGAGCGTGACACCTTGGGTGAGGTCAAAGTTCCGGCGAATGCCCTCTACGGCGCGCAGACGCAGCGCGCCGTAGATAATTTCCCTATCAGTAACTTGCGCTTTCCGCGCGCCTTTATCCGGGCGCTGGCGTTGATCAAGGGCGCTGCGGCCGTGGTCAATCACGAACTTGGTCTGATGGATGCTGAGATGGCGAGCGCCATTGCGAGCGCCGCCCAGGATGTCGCCCGTGGCGACTACGACGCTCACTTTCCACTTGACATCTTCCAAACCGGTTCTGGCACCAGCACCAATATGAACGCCAACGAGGTGCTGGCGACGCTTGCGGCGCAGCGCTTGGGCGACAAGGTCCATCCCAACGACCATGTCAATATGAGCCAAAGCAGCAACGACTGCATCCCCACAGCGATTCACCTGAGCGCTTATCTGGCGATCCACGAAGAGTTGCTGCCTGCGCTACGCCATCTTCACCAGACGTTGGTGGAGAAAGCCGCCACGTTCGACCACGTGGTCGTCACCGGTCGCACCCACCTGATGGATGCCATGCCGGTGCGGCTCAGCCAGGAGCTAGGCGGGTGGGCCAGCCAGATCGCCCACGGTATCCAACGCATCGAAGTGACCCTGCCACGGCTGGCCCAGCTAGCTCAGGGCGGCACCGCCGTGGGCACGGGCATCAACGCCCATCCAGAATTTGGCCCCCGCATTGCCGCCAAGCTCGCCGAGTGGACGGGGCTGCCGCTGACGCCCAGCAGCGACTACTTTGAGGGCCTTAGCACGCAAGACACAGCCGTGGAAGTGAGCGGCCAACTCAAGGTGGTCGCCGTCAGCCTGATGAAGATCGCCAACGACTTGCGCTGGATGAACAGCGGCCCCATTGCCGGTCTGGGGGAGATCGTCTTGCCGGCGCTCCAACCCGGCAGCAGTATCATGCCTGGCAAGATCAACCCGGTGATTCCCGAAGCTGTAACCATGGTTTGTGCCCAGGTGCTGGGCAACGATGTGACGATCACCATCGGCGGGCAATCGGGTAATTTTCAATTGAATGTCATGCTGCCGGTGATTGCCTACAATCTGGTGCAGAGCATCACGCTGCTGGCAAATGGTAGCCGCGTCCTGGCCGACCAGGCTATTGCTGGCTTTACCGTCAACGAAGAGCGTGTCGCGGCGCTGCTGGGCAAGAATCCCATCCTGGTGACGGCGCTCAACCCGGTGATCGGCTATGAACTGGGCGCCAAAATTGCCAAACAAGCCTATGCCGAAGGCCGTCTGCTCAAGGAGGTAGCGCTAGAACAGACCAATCTCTCTGCAGAAGAGTTAGATCGGTTGCTCGACCCCCGCCAGTTGACCGAAGGAGGCATTCAAGGATAAAGTACAAAATACAAAAAAGGAGCGCCGTTACTCGCTAACGGCGCTCCTTTTTTATTGATCAGATTCCTGCCGAGGGATGCATACCCGGAAGTTTGAATGGCGAGCAGTACGCTCTGAGCCTGCTGATGGCGTCCATTCAAGCCCCTGTCTTAGGGAAGCCAGTTGAATGGGTTGCGTGGCGCCCCTTGGTAGCGGATCTCGAAATGCAGGTGGGGGCCTGTGCTGTTGCCGGTATTGCCTACCGTGCCGATCTGCTGGCCCCGGCTGATGCTTTCCCCTGGCCGTACAAAGATGCTGTTGAGATGGGCATAGAGCGTCGTGTAGCCATTGCCATGGTCCACGATGACATGATTGCCGTAGCCGCCGTTCCAACCACCGCCGGCCAGAACCACATAGCCGCTGTCGGCCGCCTTGACGGGGGCGCCAACCCACGAGCCGATATCGATGGCGCGGTGACCACCCCAGAACTGCTGTGTGATATTGCCGCTGGTGGGCCATGAGAAGGAGCCGGAGCCTTTGGCTGCGTCGGCGGGCGCATCGGCGCGGCGGACGCCTGTGGCGATCTGCGGTGTGACAAAGGGTTTGCTGCCACCAGGAACGACGATCTGGCTCCCGATCTTGAGCGAGGAGGATGCGTCGGCCAGCTCATTAGGTGCATAGCCGATGATGTCGGCAACATCCACCTTGTATTTTGCTGCTAATCCTGAGAGCGTATCGCCCGGTTTGACCACGTGCAACACCCCATCAAAGGGGAGAATGTTGAGCTGGTCGCCGATAGCAAGCCGGTCAGGATTGGTTTCGATGGCGCTGTTCGCCCACATGATCGTTTCGGGTTGCAACCCGAAACGCGCCGCGATGGCCAAAACCGTATCCCCCGCTTTTACCTGATAGACCTCGATAGCCTCACGGGGTTTTTCTTGTACGGCGGTAAAGGGGATCGCCGAACGCTGTAAAGCATCGCTCATCGCTTCGCCGGCGGTCACTGTACCGGGTTGCGCCCGGGTAACCGTAGTCTGATCAATCAACCCGCTGGTGGCCCCCAATGCGCTATTCGGTAACGAATCGAGCGAAAAGTTCCATTCGGGAAGGCGCACCTGGCTCAACACGAGGATGACAGCGCCCACGACCAATACAGCGAGATGACCGGCCAGCCGTAAGGGCGTCACCTGATCAGAGAGGAAGTGGCGCATCTGCTCCTGGCAGATCTGGAAAAACGAACCAACTGCTCCCACCTGGGCAGGAGGGCCGGCCTCATCGCCGGCAGTCGCCCCAAACGGGCCCATCAGTGCGACCGAGGCAGCAGCCAATGGTGCACCCTCACGGGCTGCGCCGCCGGTAAACGGAGCAGATGAGGCATTTTGCCTATACGGGGGAATCTCGCTGTCTTGACTGTGAGAAGAGGAGGAATGCGCCGGTCGTGACGAATAACTGCTGCCCAATAGCGGGTTAGCATCAGAAGACATTCGAACGCTCCATGTTTCGGCCCTCATCGGGGTAAGAGCCTGGATTGATGTGTTGAAAGGGATTCAGGTTATGCCAGAAGAGACCATTCAACTCATTGCGACGCGGATTATAGCATGGTTTAGAACTTTGTCAAAGCACTTTTGCAGGATTTCCTAGACGTATTGCACGAAAAAGCCGACGAAGTGGGTGAATACCCAACAATCGTCGGCTCGCCGTAGGTCAAACGTATACTGCCGGAGTATCAATATGTGGCCCGAAGCTCACTTACTGCACTTGGGCGGAAAAGAGTGACCAGTAATCAGTGACATATGCTCAATACTGAACACTGGTCACTGATTACCGTCTTACTTCTTGGTCAGCGTATCAAGAAACTCCCGGTTGTCGCGCGTGCGGCTCATGCGTTCGATGATTGGCAACACTGCCTCGTGGCCGCCGCCCATGGCGTCGATCATGCGGCGCAGGGTATAGACCTTGGCCAGCGTTTCGGCGTCGAGCAACTTCTCTTCGGCGCGGGTGCTGCTGCGTTCGATGTCAAAGGCCGGGAAGATGCGGCGTTCAGCCAGCTTGCGGCTGAGCATCAACTCCATATTCCCTGTGCCCTTGAACTCTTCGTAGATGACATCGTCCATGCGGCTGCCTGTATCGACCAGACAGGTCGCCAGGATCGTGAGGCTGCCACCCTCCTCGACATTGCGGGCAGCGCCAAAGAAGCGCTTGGGGGGGTAGAGCGCCGCCGGGTCGATACCACCGGAGAGTGTGCGCCCGCTCGGCGGCACCGTCAGGTTGTAGGCGCGCGTAAGACGGGTGATGCTGTCGAGCAAGATCACCACATCCTTGTTGCTCTCCACCAATCGTTTGGCCCGTTCGAGCGCCATTTCGGCCACGCTGACATGGTTCTGAACCGGCTCGTCAAAGGTGCTGCTCACAACTTCGGCCTCGACCGAGCGGTCCATATCGGTGACTTCCTCAGGGCGTTCGCCGATGAGCACCACCATGAGGTGAATGTCTTTATGGTTGGCAGAGATACCGTTGGCGATCCGTTTGAGGACGGTTGTCTTGCCTGCTTTAGGTGGGCTGACGATGAGGCCGCGTTGCCCGCGCCCGATGGGTGAGAGCAGATCGATCATTCTGGTGGAGATGATATTCGGTCTCGTTTCCAGAAAGATCTGTTCATTGGGAAAGATGGGCGTCAGCTTTTCGAAGACCGCACGCTTCTTGGCCTCTTCCGGGTCCATACCATTGACGGCTTCTACCTTGAGCAGGCCATGGTACTTCTCGGTGTCCTTGGGGGGGCGCACCTGGCCGACGACAAAGTCGCCGGTGCGCAGCCCAAAGCGGCGGATCTGGCTCTGGCTGACGTAGACATCATCGGGACCGGGCAGCAGATGTTCGCTGCGCAGAAAGCCGATGCCATCTTGTACGATCTCGAGAATGCCGCCGCCAAAGATAAAGCCTTGCTGCTCAGCGTTTGCGCGCAGCAGGCGCATGATGAGGTCAGTCTTCTTCAGACGGGTATAGCCGGTGATATCGGCTGCCCGCGCCAGTTCGCGCAACTCATCCAGAGTCAGCGCATCCATGTGTGCAATCGTCATGCTTGACAAATCTATCGTCGTCATTAGGTTGTATCCTTCGCTAAGCAAGTGGACATAGCGATATGTAAAACGAGAGCAATTTGGTTCTAAGTGTTCCGGCCATCCCCTTGCTAAATCACCAGGGGTGCCCGGAAGGTATTGAGTTTCGTACTGGTTGCGATGGTTCGATCAAATATGGCTGGTCAGTTTTGGCTGGTGTAATGCAGATATGGCGCGGAACAATGAGGAGTTAGGCCCTTCGTGCTGCCAGTCGCTTGACTTGACTTTGTAAACTGCGTTCTGTAGTATGCGTTTGTTCCCGGTAGGTGGTGAGGAATGCCGACCCTTGTGCATGCTGAGCCAGGGGATGTCCCCTTAGCTGATTAAGCGCAGTATTACACTGCAACTGCCACATTGCCCCGTTATGTCACTCATCAGGGTGGGCTCAATAGGTTACGAGAACCTTTGGGCCCGTGACGAGCAAGTACGGACAACCTACGTTCGCTCCCATCGAAGGCTGGAGCGACACGATTCGGCTAGACAACTCGGATCGACAACCTATGGGTGTGACAGAAACATGCTGGCAAAAAGCACCTGGGGGCAAGCGAAAGATTGAAGGTCGGCCTTGCTGTTGAGTGCTAATTTCGGGACAACGCATCAATGCACTATCCCGTAGTGACTCCTAAATTTCGAAGCAACTATGTGTAACCGGTAATCTTGGGCTTTTTCTACGGGTGTTACAGACAATTAGAAATAGTATACCAGTAATTCCAAGTTGCGTCAAGGTACTTTTGTTAGAAAATAGCTACAAAAATACTACACCAATCGCTGACCGTTTCTGACGTTTTCACGACGAAGCGGTCAACGTTGGTGCGACAAGTGGTCAACGTATGGACATCACCATTCCCAAACACCGGCAATTTCCTGCAGCATCTCCTGGTCGATCAGGTTGATGCGCCGATAGCCTAATTCAACCATGCCTTGCCGTTTGAAATCACGCAGGATCGCACTTACCGTTTCCCGATAGGTACCCAAATGATCGGCTAGCGACTGGTGGCTGACACCTTTGATGGCCCCTTGCTCATCGGCCAGGTCAAGCAACAACATCGCCAATCGCTCCGGCAATTTCTTGTAGGCTACATCTTCGAGGCTGTTCTCTACCTGTAACAGACGCTCGCCATAGGTCTGCAACAGACCCCAGCCCAAAATCGGGTACTGCATGGTCAGGTTGCGCGCTTCCCCAGATGGGATGACCCAGATCGAAGAAGGCTCCGCGGCTTCGACAAAGGTGCTTGGATCGCTTGCATTGTCCAGCGCGCCTTCCCCAAAGATCGCACCCGGCTCCAACGTGGCGACAACGAGACGTCTGCCCTCATTGTTCGTGCAGATCAGGTTGACCTTGCCGCTCATCAGGACATACATCTTGTGCGCCAGGTCATCCGACGTGGCAACCAATTGTCCCCGTTCTACATTTTGAACACGAATCACTTTATTAAACGCTGGATCTTCTTCTCGCAGCGCTGTCAGTGTCTGGGTCATATTGTTAGCGTCTGGAGACTGCACCGCCAGGCCCAGCGTAAGCGGGTGATGAAGTCCAGTACGCGGGTTGAAATCACTCTTATGAATTTTCATGACAAGTCCACTCCTTGTGGCATTTCTTATTGGATTGCTCCCTGCCAGGCAAATCCGCCCCGTTACAAATACTAGACAAAACCTATACAACAATTGAACCACAATCCAACTCGTTTGTCTAGCCCTATCTGATGAGAGTTTGCTTAAAGCTTGCTTTCGCTCTCTATTGCCTCTGTCTTATCGCCCTCATCTCTTCAGGGCGATAAGATATAGGTAATTAGAATGGTATCATACTTACATTGGAACAAGATTGGAGAATTGTTGGCATTCTGTTAGGATTTATTTCCCTGGGATAACAAAGTCACTGGCAGGGAATAGATAACCCTATATCCACGCTGTGGAGAAAAAGTTCCTCAATTGATCAGTACGCACAACAGGTGTATTTGTTGCAATCCTGATACTTGTACCCGCGGGGAAAAGTTGGGCCGGACGTTCCCAGGTCCAGTTGATAGAAGGCATATACACTGTACACAGGAGGGCTCGCCTTTGGACGTTTACAAAGGTAAGCCCATGACATCAATGCGGCTGGCTCCTGGTCAGAGCGGGGTGTTGGTGGCGGCGATAAACTCTTGTACAGCTTGCCAGCGTCTTCGCTGAAAAGTCACTTCTTCCGGCGCTAACCGCCCGCTTCGGAGGAGTTCTTGGCCGAGCGCGATCGTCTTGGTTGCCTCGTCGCTCGTCTCACTGGCTAAGACTGTCGCTGCCAGCAGGCCAGCGTCTACCACCTCTTCGTCTTCGCCAAAGGGACCTGCTTCAGCCTCGAACAGCCGCCGCAGGTGCCCCTCGCTCACCGTTTGGAGCGCACGCGCAAAGATCGCGACCACCTGCGGCTCGTCTGTCTGTGCCGCCAGCACCGCCGACCGGCTAAAGCAATAGTCTCCCGCCAGGATGACGCTGCCCATCCACGAGCGGTCATCCTCTTGCCCGCCGCCCCATTCACGGCGCAACAGGAGTTTATGGATGACAAGGGCCAGCCGCAGCATCTCCAGCGCTGCAGCCAGCAGGACTCGCTGTTTGCACAGCAGCGGCGTGTCCTGGCGACCTACACTCGCCGCCAAGATCACGCCCACGCGTTGTGGAGAGAGTGATTCGGCAAGCTGGCTGCGCACCAGTTCGCTCAGTGGGGGCTGCAACTCATCAAGAGCCTCTGTCAGTTGGCGCTGTACGGCCTCAAATTCGCGCTGTAGATCGGCATCAGAAAATAGGTCTCTGGATCTCGTTGGCGCGGCATCTCTCTGGATCAAAAGTCGTTCCTATCTGTTAATAGCAACCGATTTGTTTGGATAACGGCCTCATAGGCGCTATCGCCCATGTAGACACCGCTGATATTGTTGCGTAGCTCTGGCTGTTCACAAAAGATGCGCCCACCGTAGCCGATGATCGGCGGATGCGGCTCGATCTGCGCCAGAGTGGCAGCCAGCCGGGCCAGTTCGCTCGACGCTTCGGTGGTGCAGGCACTCAGCAGGATCAGCGCAGGCTGTTCACGTTCTACCGCCAGGACAAAGTCCGCAATCGGTATATCTTTGCCAATATAGCGTGCTCGATAGCCGGCCCGGCGCAGATAGATGACCAGCAACAACGACCCAATCTCATGTTGCTCTGCCGGGGCGCAGGCCACCCAAATCAGCGCCCCGCGTTGGGGATTGTTGACGCTTTGCAAAATGACACTAAGTCGTTGTAGCAAAAAGTTGGTAGCGTAATGTTCTACGGTCACACTTGCTTCCCCGCGGTGCCAACGTTCGCCGATCTCGACCAGTGCGGGCACTATGATCTGTTCACCCACATATTCCAGCGGATAGAGGGCAAATGCCTCGGTCAGCACCTGCTCGGCAGCAAGTTCATTAAAGTGAGTCAAGGCGTTGAGCAGATCCCGCGACAACTCATTACTGCCGCGTACGTCCGGCAGGCGCGATACCGAGGTCTGCAACGACGAAAGCTGGCTGCCATTGGCTCTGGGCAAGACCACATTCTCCAGGCCATTCGCTTCTTCGGCCAGCGTATCCAACCAGGAGACGGCCTGGCTGATCGCCATCCCGGCATCCACCTGGTCTTTGAGCCAGCGGATCATCGCAACATCCCGGTCCGAATAGAGCCGGTAGCCGCTCTCGGTCCGCTGAGGCTGGCAGACCTGATAGCGGCGCTCCCAGGCGCGTAAGGTGCTGGGGCTGATCCCAGTTGCCTGCACCACTGCCTTGATGTTATACAGCGGTGTCGCCGGAAAATCGCTCAAATAAACGCCACTGCTCACGCTACCTCAACTCTCAGTGCTTGCGCCCGACTTGCACCAGAATCGTCTATGGATTGTACATAGATAGATCATACCACAAAGTGCGGCCCAGCTCAACCAACCAGAGCGCTGATCGGCACATCGCAAGCGTGCGGGTTTTTGTATGGTAGGGGCGCGTGAAAAGGCGGGTTACGCTGAGTGGTGGTCAATACGCCAGCTTGCCGGCGTTGTCGTGGCGCAAGAAGATCGCCAATACCATAACAAACCACAAAGCTTCGGTGCAACCATTCGGGCTGGATAGGGCAGGCCAGCCGGGAACCGGCGAGCGGCCCATCCAGCCCGAATGGTTGCACCGGTTAATCTGCAATAAGCTGTATAAACTGTGAGCGCTGACTCACGGTCAGCTCGGAGGGCGGATCCCTCAGGCGCCGCCGGGGGCGCATGGCGTACGGGCGTTTGCCAGCTGCCGTTGATTCCCGCCGCGGAAGGCAAAGGTAGAGAGCTTTTTCTGCACCTGGGTGCTCTGGCAGGTGGGGCAGAGAACGCCGTCTAGGTTGTTTGCGCTGCGCACCAGTTGCTCAAAAGTGGCGCCGCAACGGGTGCAGACGAACTCATATAGGGGCATTGTTTATTTCTCCTGCGACGATTGCGTGGTGGTACAAAGAATGGCTATCCGCAACCGCCACCGGCGGTGGATCTCGCCGGTTCGCCTGACGAACGGTCAGCCGTAGACGCGAATTGCATGCGTGGTTTCGCCTCAACCAGCCATTGATAAGCCATCGAGCCGGCGATAAAGGCGCCCAGGAAGAGTAGAGGGTTCCTCAAGTCCAGAGCCAACCCCGCAAGGCCAGGACCGGGACAGTAGCCGCTGATCCCCCAGCCGATGCCAAAGAGCGCCGCCCCCAACACCAGCGGCCGGTCGATCTGCTGTCGCAGCGGAACGTGGAATTGCTCGGCCAATACCGGCTGTGGCCGGCGCAGCACAAAGCGGAAGCTGACCACGGTCACCCCAACCGCACCGGCCAGCACAAAGAGGAGCGTGGGGTCCCACGTGCCAAATAAGTCCAAAAAGTTGAGCACTCGGCTGCGGTCCACCATCTGGGAGAGCGCCAGGCCCAATCCGAACAAGATACCGGCCACCAAGGTCGTGCTGTGCTGTTTGATCACAATCAATATCCTCCCTGTGATCCCCAATCATCTTTATAAAAAGACGCAGGGGCGTCACCCTACAACGAGATCCCCAGGATCTGCCGCAACACAAAGACCGTCACCGCTGCCGTTCCCAAAAACGTAATGACGGCAACCGCCGAGCGTGGCGAGAGCCGGCCCAGCCCACAGACCCCATGTCCGCTGGTGCAGCCGTTGCCCATGCGGGTGCCGATCCCGACTAGCAGCCCGCCGATGATCATGGCGGCCGGGGCAAAGTTGCTCGCCGGTGTTGGGGTGACAGCCAGCCACCATTCGTAGATGCCGGCGCCCAGCACGATGCCCGCAATAAAGAGCCAGCGCCAAAAGGCTTCCCGGCGCTGCGTGCTCACCGCATCATGCACGATGCCGCTGACCCCGGCGATCCGGCCGTTCATGACCAGTAGAATGGTGGCGCTCAGCCCAATGAGGACCCCGCCGACAAGGGCGGCGGGCAGGTTCACCGTCACGCCAGTAAAGAAAGTTTCCTGTAAACTCGCAAACATTGCAGCTACCTTCTCCGAACGCACCAAAAGTTTTCCAACGTTATCGTACAGCAAAAAGAGCGCCAGGGCGACGACAAAGATCGCAAAGCTGGTGCGCAGTTGCGCCGGCTTGATGACCCGCGCCAGTCGGGTGCCGGCCAGGCTGCCCACAATCCCGGCGCCGGCAAAGATTGCTACCGTTATCAGATCGACCGGACCGTTGTCCAGGTGACCCAGCACACCGGCCAGGCTGTTCATGGCGATGACGACAAGCGACGTGCCCACGGCCTGGCGAATGGGTAAACCCACGAGCATCACCAGCGCAGGGACGATGAGAAAGCCGCCGCCCACCCCCAGGAAGCCGGTCAATACGCCCACGCCGGCGCCACTGGCGACGGTCACCCACCCACTGCGACCGTTTTCGTCCTGCTCCAGGGGGGGCTTGCTAAAGATCATCAGCAAACCGACAGCGATCATGAGCAGTGCAAAGAGAATCATCAAGACTGTGGGCGGCAGCGACTTGGAGAGCCCCGCCGACAGATAGGCCGCCACCATCCCGACGCCGCCAAAGACCAATGCCACCCGCCAGTTCAATGTCCCCTGTGCCCGGTGAAAGAAGGCGCCCATCGAGGCATTGGCGCCCACGATCATCAGCGACGCCGTCATCGCCGCCTGCGGGCTCTGCCCGACGATATAGACCAGGGCTGGGACGGTGAGGATCGAACCGCCGCCGCCGAGAAAACCAAGCGACAGGCCGATGAGAAAACCAAGTACGAGATCGATTAGAATAGAGAACATGATGTGCCGCTACTTTCTGCCCGCTTGCTGGCAAAAGGACAAGGTGACAAGGTGATAGGATGACAGGATGACCAGGTGCCCCTGAATGCACCACTCCATCCGGTGATACGGTCACCTTGTCACCATTTCACCTTGTCACCATTTCACCTTGTCACCATTTCACCTTGTCACCTGCCATCGCTCAAGTTGAGTACATTATGATAGCCGGTGGCGCGCAGCAGGCTGGCCGCGATCTGCGAGCGATAGCCGGTGGCGCACTGGGTGACGATCGTCTTATCGCGCGGTACTTCGTCCAGACGCTGCGGCAAAAAGCCCAGGGGAATATGTTTCGCCCCGGCCAAATGTTGTTCCAAATACTCGGATTGCCCGCGCACATCGACGACAACGATGCCATTGCGCGACAGACGGTCGGCCAGTTCGCTGGCGCTGATCGTCGGCAGGTGCTCAGCCCCCCAGCGCACGACCTCTGCGGCAAAATAACCGGGCACATGGTCGACGCCTATGGCATGGAGTGCAGCCATGATGGCCGGCACCTGCTCCAATTCAGGCGTGATAAAATAGAAGGGCCGGTTATAGTCTACGAACCAGCCAATATAGGTCGAAAAGGTAGGGCTCGTGGCAGGGATGCTCAGTGTACCCGGTACATGCCCCTGGGCGTATGCCTCTGCACTCCGCAGATCGACCACCAGGTGGCCGGCCCGCAGCGCTGCCTCCAGCTCAGCCCGGCCGAGCTGTCTGGGCGCCGGTAAATTCCCGAGGAGTTCCGGCCCTAGCTTGTTGACCTTTTTCATCTGGGCAAAGTAGCGCGGTGGTTCCGGTTGTCCGGCCAGCAGCCAGCGCACAAAGGAGTCTTCGTCGCTAAACTGGAAGGCTGGATTGAAGAGCTTCTCATATCCCAGCGTCGTCGAAGGAACGGCGCCCAACGCCTTGCCACAGGCGCTCCCGGCGCCGTGACCAGGCCAGATCTGCAGATAGTCGGGCAGTTGTTTGAAGCGCTGCACCGTCTGGTAGCTGCGCCGGGCGCCGGCTTCTTTCGTCCCCTTGTAGCCCGCCGCCTCTTCGAGCAGGTCTGGCCGGCCGATGTCGCCGACAAAGAGGAAATCACCCGTAAAGATCCCCATCGGTTGATCCGCGGCTGCGGTATCGGTGAGGACAAAGGCAATATGCTCCGGGGTGTGGCCGGGTGTGTGCAGCACCTCGATCTTGATGTTGCCCACCATCCAGTTGTCGCCATCCCGCACAGCGATGACGTTTGGTTCGTGGACGTAGGCATATTTCCAGTCGGCATCGCCCATATCGCTCAAATAGATGGTGGCGCCGGTCGCTGCCGCCAGTTCGCGAGCACCGCTTACAAAGTCGGCGTGGATGTGCGTCTCGGTTACGTGGGTAATGCGCAAGCCCTCTTTGGCGGCCAGCTTGACATAGGGCTGGATCTCCCGCATCGGGTCGATCACCAGGGCTTCGCCGGTCTTGGCGCAACCAACCAAATAGGATGCTTGGGCTAGATTTTCGTCATAAAAGTAGCGCAGAATCATCAATCGGCTCCTTCTAAATTTCTCTGTATTTAGTTCACAATCATTACTGCTTGCGTTGCACCGGTAATCCTGCGGCTTTCCACTCGATGATGCCGCCCAGGTCGTACAATTCGGCGTGCCCCGCCTGCGCCAGGATCTGCATGGCGATCTTGCTGCGGTTGCCGCTACGGCAGTAGATGACCACCGGCTGGCCGGTGGGAACTTCGTGCAAGTACTCGCTCAGTACCTGCACCGGGATGTTGATGGCGCCGGGGATGTACTCAGCGGCGAATTCCTCCGGCGTACGCACGTCGAGGAGCGTGTGGCGCCGCCCTGGCTGGACAAACTGGCTTTGATAGCCCGCCGGTTCCAACAACTGTTGGACGGCGTTGGCGGCCACAGGACGGGACGCTATTTGTGAAGTGACAGGCATAGGATTGTTCCGTTGGGTTACGAGAATGTAAAGGATCAGCGCCGCAAAGAGAGCGGCAACAAAAATTACAGTAGTCGTCATGCGCATCTTCCTAAAAGAACCCTCTTTTTTTGCACCAAACGAGATATCGGCGGCAATGGCATCAGCCCTTTTTGGTCCGGGCCGGCTGCTCTGACATTGGGCCGAACGCCCTGTACTATTGTGTCTAGTGTACCGCGCTTCATTTGCCTGCGCTCCGCTGATTCGCTTATACTAGGTATTAGTAAAACTTATGGCTTGAGGTGTTATGCTGAATTTGTACAAGTTGGAGATCTTCACCTACGTGGTGGAGGAGGGCAGTTTTAGCGCCGCAGCTGAGCGGCTGCTCATGACCCAATCAGGGGTCAGCCAGCACATTCAAGATCTAGAGGCAGCGTTGGGTACGCAACTCTTCATCCGTGGCAGACGTGGGGTTACCTTAACGACAGCAGGCAAACGGTTGTACGAATATACACAGCGCATCCTGGCGCTGGTGGCCGAAGCTGAGAACGCGGTGACCAATGTGGAGCAACTCGCCGCCGGGCTGGTGCAGCTTGGTGCAACGCCGGGCGTGGGCGTCTATGTGCTGCCCGAGTGGATTCAGACCTTTCGCGCTCGCTATCCCAACCTGACGGTCCAATTGCAGACCAAGACCACACCGGCGATCGTAACCGATCTGCGTGCCGGACGGCTCGATCTTGGCATTATCGAGGGAGAGCTGGACGAGGAGGTGGCGCAAGAGATAGGGGTACACCCTTTACAGGCCATCGAACAACTGGTGGTCGTTGGCCCGCGCCACCCATTTTGGGGACGAGAATCGGTCGCTGTGGAGGAATTGAGCGGCCAGACCTTTATTATGCGTCAGCCGGGCAGCCAATCGCGCATCTGGCTCGACCAGATGTTGCAAGCATACGGCATCAAGGCTCGCATCGGGGCTGAGTTCGACAATGTAGAATCGATCAAACGCTCGGTAGCCCTGGGCAATGGGCTGACGATCCTGCCTGAGTATGCGGTGCGCGACGAACAGGAGTACGGCGTGCTGCGATCGGTCTCTATCGCCAATCAGCCATTTGTGCGGATAGTCAAGCTGGTCTGGGACAAACGGCGTTATTTCAGCCCGGTGACACGGTCGTTACTGGCGCACTTGCAGGGGTGTTTTCCTGCGTTGGGTGAGGTATTATATGTATAGGAGATCGCGTCGTGTTCCGGCAAGATGATCCGCGTCGCGGCTGCCGATTCTACGGTTTGCGTGCCAACAGAATCAGGTGCTCGCTTTCGCCCGTATAGGGCGCGCCATCAAAGTCACCCCATACTTCCTCAACGGTAAATCCCGCCAGTTGGAGCATCAGCTCGGCCTCGCCCCGCCAGAGAAAACGGAGCGTAAAGAGGCATACGGTGTGACGAACCTCATTGTTGGGCAGGATTTCCTCATAGATGAAAAGCGTCTCCTGCAATTGCTCGGCCACATCCACCGTGCGGACGCTCCATTTGAGCACCTGGGCGCCGCTGGCCGGATCGGTCCACTGGTCGGCCAGTTCTTGCAGACCGTTGACCGCCAGCAGCCGCGGCAGATCCGGGTTGAAGAGGTCGATCAGCAGCAGGCCGCCGCTGCGTAGATGGTGGTGCGCATTGCGCAGCACAGCCAACTGATCCGCTTGTGTGGTCAAGTGCATGAGGGTGTTGCTGGTGCAGAAGGCAAAGGCGAAGGTTTTGGTGGGGAGGTCGAACGTGCGCAGGTCGGCCTCGTAGAGCGTAATGCGTGATGCGTAATTGGCGCCCTCTATTTTATCCCGCGCCTGTTGTAGCAGTGCCGGGCTGATGTCTACGCCAGTGACCGTATGACCGGCGGCCGCCAGCGGGATAAGGACTCGCCCTGTGCCGCACCCGAGTTCAAGGATCGGGTCGCCCTGTTCGGCGGCCAGATCGGCGATGGCGGCCAGATCGGCGGTGTAGCGCCGGTAATCGGCGTCGTAGAAAGGGGCAAACCGGTTGAAGATAGCGGCATCCACTGTCATACCGGTATGATACGCACACGGGGCGGTCGAAGGCAAATGCTCGTCGCGGTGCGCTGGAACTCGCATTCCGGGAAAGGGCCAGAGATGCTTTGGTTGTCCAACGCGCTTGCGGCCCTTTCCCGGATTGCTTGCGCGCTTCCCCAAATCCTGGACGCACCTGAACAATTCAGCCTGTTTGACAGCCTATCTAGAATCGGCTAGACTAAAACGCACCTCATACCTGGTTAGAGAATTCAGAGATTGCGCTTGGATGTGATTGCTTCCCACGGCGGCTCAAAGTCTGTTTGAGCGGCGTATCTCCCCAGATTATCGCCGGATCATCCACGCTGGCCGCCGTTTCACAAAAACCTGCGTGTCCGCTTCCGTTCAACAAAGGAGAAAGGCAATGACCAAACAACAGGGTCTTAGTCGGCGACAGTTTATGAAGATGTCGTCGATGGTGGGCCTGGGTGCCATCCTGGCTGCTTGTGCGCCGGCCGCGCCGGGCCAGCAGGCCGCTGGTGAAGGCGCCCCGGCGACGCAGAGCGTGAAGATTCAATACCAGTCGCGTGAGCCTGAACAAGCGGCCGGCATTCAGGAGTTGTGGAATGAATTTTATCCGCAGTTCCGCGCCGAAAACCCGAATGTCGAAGTCGAGTTTCTGCCCGACCCCGGCGCCAACCGGCGCGAAAGCTCACTGGCGGCCATGGTGGCGGGCAATGCGCCCGATCTGCTCGAATTTTGCTGCCCCGATTCGGCTTACTTCATGCAAAAGGGCGAAACTGTCAATTTGCAGCCACTGATCGACCGCGATGCGGCCGAAGTGAACATCGATGACTATTACGCCTACCAGTTCGACCCGTGGAAGCTGGATGGTGACATCCATCTGATGCCGCGCTTCACCGGCACGCAATTGATCTATTACAACAAAGATATGTTCGATGCGGCCGGTGTGGAATACCCGCCTTCCGAGTGGGGCGCATGGAATTGGGAAGACTACACCGAGATGGCGCGCAAGTTTGTCAAGTTGGAGCAGCCGCCGCAGTGGGGCACCTCCAATTATGGCTTGAACGCCAACTGGCTGACGCAATATTGGGTGCGCGGCTGGGGCGCCAACATGGTAGACCCCAACGACAACACCCATTGTGCGCTCGACACCGACGAAGCCCAAGAGGCTTTGGAATGGATGCGCAGTTTCATTTGGGACGACAATGCCTTTGCCTATGGCTCCACCGTCGGTCTGGGGGTCGTCGAGCTCTTCCTGGGGCAGCGGATTGCGCTCATGGAGATGGGTCCGTGGAACCTCGGCGTGCAGGCCGAGGGCGCGACCTTCCGCTGGGATGTGGCGCCCATGCCTGATGGGCCGGCCGGCCACACCACGCACCAGTCGGTGGACGGCACCATGATCTGGAAAGGCACGGAGCATCCCGAAGAATCATGGACGTTGCTCAAGTGGCTGACCAGCCCCATGTATGGCCGCCTCTACATCCACTATGCCCAGAAGCAGCCCTCGCGCAAGAGTCTGCTGCCCGAGTTCCCCACCATCATGCGCGAAGCGAACCCGCTTTATGAAGAGATCCAGTTGGAAATCTTTACGGACTCGATTGCCGCCGACATCGGCCGCCCCGAGGAGATGTTCAAGGAGGACTTCGCCACCAAAGATCAGATTCTGAAGCCGGCGTTCGACCGGGTGATGCTGTTGGGTGAAGCGCCGGTCGAATTGATCGCGCGCCACGCAGAGTTGGCCACCCGCTTCAACCGCAACGAAGTCACCGTTGAAAGTCTGGGTGCTGAATTGGACAAGCTCAAGTAGCCATCCAGGTGACAGCCACGGCTAAAGGGGAAGCCAATAATCCTCATTCCGTGAGGTCGTTGGCATCTGCGGATGCGCCTGGCGGAGGCCCTCTCGGAAGCTGTCTGAGAGGTGGCAAACCCGTTGTAGTCCGATGCCGTGGCTGTCACCTGCGGGCGTTTCTTATCTTGAGCTCCGGGTACACTTTGTGAGGGAACAGCTTATGACCAGCGCTCGCAGCGTCCAGACTCATGCAGGCGCCATTGCCCAGCCGAAACGCTCCGGTAGGACCCTCAAGCCTTCGACGCGCGAGGCGCTTTATGGATATCTGCTGGCGTCGCCGTGGCTGATTGGGTTTTTGCTCTTTACTGCCGGGCCGCTCATCGCATCGTTTGTGATTGGGCTCTATAACACCGATTTTCTTACGACCTTTGAGTTTGTCGGCTTCAAATGGTATCAGAATGTCTTGACAGACAGCCTGGTGCGCAAGGCGTTGATCAACACGGCCCTCTTTAGTTTTGCCGTTGTGCCGTTGAACACGGTCATTGCCTTGTTCATCGCTGTACTCTTGAATCAGGGTGTGGTGGGGCAGAGCTTCTGGCGCACCCTCTATTACCTGCCGTCGGTGGTTTCAGGCGTCGCCGTGGCGCTGCTCTTTGCCTGGCTCTACCATCCCGATATTGGTCTCTTCAACAGTGTGCTTGCCCGGTTTGGTATTCAGGGGCCGCGCTGGCTCTACAGTGAAGCGTGGGCGCTGCCGGCCATCATCCTGATGTCGTTGTGGGGGGCCGGCTCGGCCATGCTCATCTATCTGGCCGGGCTGCGCGGTATTCCCACGGCGCTCTATGAGGCGGCGCAGATCGACGGCGCTTCGTCGGTGCGCCGTTTCTTCTCCATTACGCTGCCCCTGCTCACGCCGACCATCTTTTTCAACGTCGTCTTGAATATTATTGGTTCGTGGCAAGTCTTCACCGCGGCTTATGTGATGACCGATGGCGGCCCCAACAACGCCACGTTGACCATGGTGCTCCACATCTATCGCACCGGGTTCCGCAACTCTTACTTTGGCTATGCGTCGGCGCAGGCGTGGCTGTTGTTTATGATTGTGCTGGTCTTTGTCATCCTGGCGTTGCGCAGCGCCCGCGCCTGGGTTCACTATGACCGTGTGTAACGGCACACATGCACAGTGCTCAAGAGGAGAGCCATGATTCAGACGGCGAAGCTGCAAGGCAGCAATGTGGTCGAATTGGTCTACCGGGTCTTGCTCTATGCGGCGATCATTTTGGGCGCGGTCATCTTCGCCACCCCCTTTTATTGGATGATCCGCACCGCGCTCATGCCCACCTGGCAGATCTATATCTTCCCACCCGAATGGATTCCGGCTGAGTTCCATTGGGCAAATTTCAAGACGCCCTTTGCCGTCTTTCCCTTTGGCCGCTGGTTTCTCAACAGCGGGATCATCGCCGTGGCCAGCGCGATTGGCACGGCGGTTTCCGCCTCGATGGTTGGCTTTAGCTTTGCGCGCCTGCGCTTCCCGCTGCGCGATACGCTCTTTGTGGTGGTGCTGGCCACCATGATCATGCCCGAACATGTGCGTCTGGTGCCGACCTATCTGCTCTTTGTGCAACTGGGTTGGGTAGGCACCTACCTGCCGCTGATCGTCCCCAACTGGTTTGCTCCAGCCTTCTTTGTCTTTCTCATGCGCCAATTTTTTATGACGATCCCCAAGGAGTATGACGACGCCGCCTTTATCGATGGCTGCAACCCCATTGGGCTGTTTACCCGTATCCACCTGCCGCTGAGCCTGCCGGCCATCGGCGTGGTGCTGATCTTCCAGATGACCTTTCAGTGGAACGACTTTCTAAACCCGCTTATCTACATCCAGGGTGTCAACAATTTCACCGTCGCGTTGGGCCTGCGGCTCTTCCAGGGGCAGATGACTACCAACATGCAGGGGCTGATGGCGGCGGCGCTCCTGGGCGCGTTGCCCACCATCATTGTTTTCTTCTTTGCACAACGCTATTTTGTCCAGGGCATTGTTGTCTCTGGTGTCAAGGGGTAAACTGCGGTTGTTTTGAAAAACACCGTCATCCACCTTGCTGGAAGCTCAAAGCTTCCAGCAAGGTTTGCAACGGAACTTGGTTAATCTTGCAGAGGTAAGTTCGCTATGAAGCTGATTCAGGTGGGCATTGGTGGCATGGGCAACGCCTGGCTGCGGGCGGTGCTCCAGTCACCGGTGGCCAAGTTTGTCGCCTTGGTTGAGGTCAACGAGGGCATCGCCGCCGAGCAGTTGCAGAAATACAATTTGAATGGGATTCCCGTCTTTCCATCGTTGGATGAGGCGTTGCGCAGCGTGCGCGCTGACGGCGTCATCAACGTGACGCCGCCCCAGTTTCACAAGGCGGTTTCGATTACGGCGCTCGAAGCGGGCGTGCCGGTGCTTTCGGAGAAGCCGCTGGCCGATACCCGTCAGGCCGCGCTCGACATTGTGGCTGCCGCCGACCGCACGGGCGTGCTGCACATGGTGACGCAGAACTACCGTTACAAACCGCCAATTCAGACGTTGAAACAGGCGCTGCGCGACGGCGGTATGGGCGAGATCGGGGCTGTACACGTCGAATTCTTCAAGGGACCGCACTTTGGCGGCTTCCGCGAGGAGATGCCCTACCCGCTCATCATCGATATGTCGATCCACCACTTCGACCTCATGCGCTTCTTTCTCGAAAGCGACCCGGTACAACTCTATGGCCGCAGTTGGAACCCGCCGTGGAGCTGGTTCAAGGGCGACGCCTCCGCTGCCGTGGTGCTCGACTTTGCCAATGGCGTGACGGTCTCGTATGATGGCTCCTGGTGTTCGCAGGGGCGAGAGACCACGTGGAACGCCAACTGGCGTTTCGAGTGCGCCCACGGTGTGGTGGCGATGGTCGATGACCGCGTCTACACCCAAGGGACAGGGCAGGAGCCAACCCTGGTTGAGCCGGTTGTCATGGAACGCACGGACCAGGCCTATCTGTTGCACGAATTCTATGAGGCGGTGACACAGGGGAAACCCGCAGTCACCACCTGCCAGGATAACATCAAATCGTTGGGGATCGTCTTCGATGTCGTCGAGTCATTTGAGCGCGGCGCGGTGGTGCGGAGCGCAGCAATATGAAAATAGAAGGGTGAAAAAGCGCAACACAGATAAGACCTCCGGGAGGTGACCAGAATCAACTTCGTCGACCAGACTATCTGTGGTCACCTCCCGGAGGTCGGGGTAGACCCGCTGCGCGAACTATTGTAGTAGCATTAGCACCCGCGGAGGTATGAACATCTGCAATGGGAATAGCCAGCGTCCTGGCCCATAGTCAACGACGTCTTGTCAGCCGGCTAGTGATGGGGAGCGTTGTCACCGCGGGTATCGTGCTCATCGCGGCGTGCAATCGACCGGCATCTGCGCCGGCGTTATCGTCCCCTGATCCTCTCCGGGTGACGCCGGATGCCATCCAGCGTCAACTGTCGCCCACCGAATCGGTGGAGGCGGCGGCTAGCCAACTGGCGTCACTGGTGGGTGCGCCTGCCGGCGTGGTGCGTGTTCGCATTCAGCCACGTGATTGCCAGATCTGCTCGGCAGCCGAGGCCCAGGCAACGATCGCGCCCGAGGGTGTCCCGCTCGCCGAAGTGGCCACCTGGTTGCCCAAGAACTGCCAGTTTTCGCCGCTGTAAGAACCTGTTTGAGAAGTCGGGTGACAATCGATGCGATGCACCTTTCAACGAAGCCAGCCTCCCAGGTGTATCGCACGCAATGCGTGCATGCACCAAGGCAGCAATGCTCCTCAAACAGCTTCTAAAAACCCGTTGTCAGCCTGCTATCCAGACCTATGGATATTCTCTACTTGCACCCTGCCAAGCAGGAAGTGACGGCGCGCTATGACCGGTACAAAGCGTGCTCGCCCTATCTCTTTATGCCGGTTGGCGTTGTCGGTCTGGTGAACCTGTTGCGCGCCCAGGGCTGGGCCGTCGAAGGGCTCAACTTGCCGCTGGAGTTGATGCTGCAACCTGCCTTCAGCCTGCATCGATGGCTGGCGGCAAGAACGCCAGCCAAGCTGGTCATGATCGATCTGCACTGGTACGAGCACAGCTTTGGCGCGCTGGACGCAGCGCAGACCGTCAAAGCGACGCAGCGCAGACCGTCAAAGCTGTCTGGCCGGGCACACCGGTTGTGATCGGTGGGCTGACCGCCTCCCATTTTGCCGAGGAGATTCTTGCCAACTTTCCGGCGGTGGACTACATCATTCGCGGCGACGCCGAGCAGCCACTGCTGAAGCTGGCCGATGCCGTTTGCGCCCAGGCGGAAGAGCCGGCTGCGCTGGCGCGCGTTCCTAATCTGCTCTATCGCCAGGCCGGCGTAACCAAGCAGACGCCGCGCACCTTTTTTGCGCGTAGTGACGATCTGGACCCGCTGGATTTTGTCACGCTCGACTGGCTTCATCATGCCGAGAATTATGCCGCCCTCCAATATTCGGGGATCGGCTTGATCCGCCTGCATGACGCAAAGCTCACCAGCCATTGGCTCTGTATCGGTCGCGGCTGCGTCTTCAATTGCATCTATTGCGGTGGCGGCAAGGATTCTCATGCGGAACTGGCGGGCCGCAACGGCTATGTCATGCGCTCGCCCGAACGTGTGGCGGAGGAGGTGGCGCTGCTGGCGAGCAAGGGCCGCCAGCAGGTTGCGCTCTCGCTCGACCCGGCCACCTTTGGCCCGGCGTGGTGGCGCGCCTTCTTTGGCCGTTTGCGCGCCCAGGGAACTCGCATTGGCATCTACAACGAGTTCTTTCAGCTGCCCTCTTCTGAATTCATCGACGAATTGGGGCGCACTGCCGATCTGCAACATACAGAGGTAGCCATCTCCCCCTTGTCGGGGAACGAAGCGGTGCGGCGGCGCAACGGCAAGTTTTACTCGAACGAGCGTTTTCTGGCGATGCTCGATACACTGAAAGCCTATTCCATCCCCATCTTTGTCTACTTTTCGCTCAACCTGCCTGGTGAAACGTTGCAGACCTTTAAGGAGACGCTTGCCCTGGCCGACCAGATCGGCAAGCGCTATCCGCCACACCTGCTGCGCATGTTGAATCCCTGCCACACGCTGGACCCGGTGTCGCCCATGAGCCGCCAGCCTGATGCGTTTGGCATGACCGTCCACTATCGTACCTTTCAAGACTACTACAATTACTGTAAGGGAACGGGCTGGCAGCCACGCTATGTCACCCGCGGCGAGCATCGCGGCTTTGAGATGGACGGACGCCCGGCCCGTATCGTCGAACAGATGGCGCAGATCTGGGATATGTTCGCCCGGGCGCAGCGCTTTCGCTGTTTTCCTGTGCCGCGCGGGTGGTAAAGATGCGGCGTTTGGTGCTATAATCCGAAAGCTATATGCAAGCAATCAAGGAGACCTCATGATCGTCACCCCACAACAAGTGCAACAATACCACGAACAGGGCTATTGCGTGCTGCCCAATGTGATCCCCACGGAGCATCTGGAAAACCTGCGCGCCGAGTGTGGCCGCTTTATCGAGCAGATGCACGCCGAGATGGATGCCAAGGGCACCGATACGCTGGGCATCAGCCACCGCAACAGCCGTTATTTTATCTCACGGCGGGCGCAACAGAGCGAAAAGCTCATGGGTTTTCTCTTTAGCGACTTGATGGCCGAGGTCACCCAGGCGCTGTTGGGGCCGGAGGTCTATCTCTTCAACGAACAATATGTGGTCAAGGCAGCCGAACGAGGTATGAAATTCGCCTGGCACCAGGATTCGGGCTATGTCCATTTCAACGGCGGTGCGCCGCACAAGCCCTATCTAAGCTGTTGGTGTCCGCTGGACGACGCCACCATCGAGAACGGCACGGTCTACATTCTCCCCTTTGACCGCGCCGGCACCCGCGAGATCGTCCCCCATGTGGAAGAGGCCGGCACCAACGATAAGGTGGGCTACTTTGGCGACGACCCCGGCGACCCGGTGGAAGCGCCCGCCGGCAGCATCGTCTGTTTTACCAGCTACACCTTCCACCGCAGCGGCCCCAATACGACTGACCAGATGCGCCGCGTCTACCTAGCGCAATATTCCTCTGAACCACTCCGCAAGCTGGCTGATGGTTCGTTCTGGGGTTGGGCAATTCCGGTGCTACAGGATGGAAAGAAAGTGGCGTTGTAATAAAATAGCAGGTTCGCAGAGAGCACGGAGAAGACGCAGAGAGCGCTGAGAGGTTGAGAGCATCTCTCTGTTCTCTGTGCCCCTGGTATGCTGGATACACAGCGCCGAACTCTGTGTATCTCTGTGCGCTCTGTGAACCTACTTTACACAAATTAGAAGGAGAAAACCATGCCAAGACCTGTTACTCTTTTTACCGGACAGTGGGCTGACCTGCCCTTTGAAGAAATGTGCGCCAAGGCCAAATCGTTTGGCTACGATGGCCTTGAGATCGCCTGTTGGGGCGACCACTTTGAGGTGGACAAGGCGCTCGACAATGACAGCTACATCAAGTCGCGCTGGGATACGCTGAACAAGTATGATCTCAAATGTTTTGCCATCAGCACCCACCTGGTCGGCCAGGCCGTGGCGGATAAGATCATCGATGAGCGGCACAAGGGCATTCTGCCCTCCCGCATTTGGGGTGACGGTGACCCCGAAGGCGTCCGTCAACGGGCTGCCGAAGATGTCAAGAATACTGCCCGCGCCGCCGCCCAGTTTGGTGTAAAGGTGGTCAACGGCTTTACCGGCTCGCCCATCTGGCATGTGCTGGCTATGTTCCCACCTGTGCCCCCGCAGATGATCGAGGACGGTTACAAAGAGTTTGCCGACCGTTGGAACCCCATTTTGGATGTGTTCGACGAGGTAGGCGTCAAGTTTGGCTTGGAAGTTCATCCGTCGGAGATAGCCTACGATTTCTGGTCGACCAAGCGCACGCTCGAAGCAGTCAATCACCGGCCGGCCTTTGGCATCAACTTCGACCCCAGCCACCTCTACTGGCAGATGGTGGACCCGGTCGCCTTTGTCTACGAATTTGCCGACCGTATCTATCACATGCATGTCAAGGAGTCGATCCGCAACCTGGATGGGCGCAACGGCATCCTCGGCTCGCATCTCTTCTTTGGCGACCACCGCCGCGGCTGGGATTTTGTCTCGCCGGGGCGCGGGGGCGTGCCCTTTGAGCGCGTCTTCCGGGCGCTCAACGACGTGGGCTACGACGGCCCCTTCTCGGTTGAGTGGGAAGACAACGGCATGAACCGTGACCAGGGCGCACCCGAAGCCCTGGCCATGGTGCGCCGGCTCGACCTCACTCCCTCGAACGTGGCCTTTGATGCGGCGTTTGCGGCGAAAAATTAGCTATAGAGAATAGGGAGTGGGGAATAGGGAATGGGGATTCTTCCTACCCCTACTCCCCACTCCCCATTCCCCACTCCCTTTCAAAAATCAGGAGAAAGCACTCATGGGTAAAAGTGGCGGTTTTACCTCGATGGCCGATGCCAAGGCCGCCGGTGAAGCACCGGAGATCGGTGTGGGCATGTTGGGCTATGCCTTCATGGGCAAGGCGCATAGCCACGCCATGTTGAACATCCCTCACATGATGTACCCGCCGCCGGCGATCCCGAAGCTGGTGGCCATCGCCGGGCGCAACGAGGAGGCGGTCAAGGAAGCACAAAAGCGCTACGGCTATGAAACCTATTACACTGACTGGAAAAAGATGCTGCGCGACGATCGCATCCAGCTTTTTGACAACGGTGGGCCAAACGACGCCCATGCCGCACCTAGCATCGCCGCCGCCCGCGCCGGCAAGCATGTCCTATGTGAAAAGCCGCTGGGCCGCACTGCCTCTGAATCCAAACGTATGCGAGATGCCGTGGGCGAGACGGGCGTCAAAAATATGGTTGCCTTCAACTATCGCTTTGTCCCCGCCATTCGCCAGATCCGCAAGCTGGTGGACAGCGGATTGTTGGGGCAGATTTACCATTTCCGCGGCGTCTATTTGCAAGAGTGGATTATGCCCCACTACGGCACGCCTATGATCTGGCGCCTGCAAAAGGACCAGGCCGGCAGCGGTGCATTAGGCGACCTGGGCGCTCACATCATCGACCTGGCCCGCTATCTGGTCGGCGAGATCGGCGCCGTGCAGGCGATGACCAGAACCTTTATCAAGGAGCGGCCACGCGGCGACGGCACGATGGGCATGGTCGATGTCGACGACGCCTTTGCCGCCGTCGTCGAGTTCGAGAATGGTGCGCTAGGTACGCTCGAAGCCTCGCGCTTTGCCGCCGGGCGCAAAAACGGCCAACGCATCGAGATCAACGCCGAGAAGGCCAGCATCGTCTTCAACCTGGAGCGGCTCAACGAGTTGGAGGTCTTCTGGGTGGGTGACGAACCCAAAGAGACGCAAGGCTTCCGCAATGTGCTTGTCTCTGAGGGCTATCACCCCTGGTGGGAGAACTGGTGGCCGCAGGGGCACATGATCGGCTGGGAGCACACTTTTGTCCACGAGATCACCCACCTGCTCGACTGCATTGCCAACGATCAGGCGGTCTCGCCCATCGGCGCTGATTTTGAGGACGGTTACCGGGCCGCCGTGGTCTGCGACGCTGTGCTCAACTCGGCAGACAAGGGGCGCCGGGTGCAGTGTAAGTATGAGTAGCGATGAGTGACGAGTGAGGAGTGAATGCAAACCCTGCTTCACTCCTCACTCGTCACTCATGCTTACAGACAGTGTATGTCTTATGGCGCAAACGCGCCCACTCACGCCACTGTAAGGGGGAAACGATGGCAGTGGATGACCACTCTTCAGAGATGGTGCGGCTGCCTGGCGGCGAGTTTGTTATGGGTACGCCTCTGGCTGACATCGAGCGGCTGCTCGAACGCTATCAGGTAAACCACCGCGATCTGTTTCTACCCGAATCTCCTCAGCATCCCGTCTCGCTTACCCCCTTTTACATGGATCGCTATCCGGTGACCAATGCCCAGTTCAAGCTGTTTCTCGATCAACAGCCAGCGTGGCGGCGCGAGCAAGTCCCGGCGCAATTGCACAACGGCGCTTATCTGAAGCATTGGTCCGACAATGAGTATCCACCGGACAAAGCCGATCACCCGGTGGTTTACGTAAGCTGGTATGCGGCCGTCGCCTACGCCCGGTGGGCCGGCAAACGGCTGCCAACTGAGGCCGAGTGGGAATACGCCGCACGCGGTGGATTGGCGAACGCTCCATTTCCGTGGGGAGATGATCCGCCCGATGCAGGCCGCGCCAATTATGGCGCTAGCGGCCTGGCTGGCACAACGCCCGTTGGCCGCTATCCACCCAATGCCTATGGTCTGTTCGACCTGGCCGGCAATGTCTGGGAATATTGCATAGATGAGTGGCAGGCTGATTTTTATGCCACGAGCCCACATGAAAACCCGGTTGCGGGCGGAAACCTCTTTGACAAGGAAGATTTTCTGGCCGTAGCGACGCGCCGGGTGATCCGTGGGGGCAGTTGGGGAGGCGCACCGCTCAATCTGCGCGTTGCCTACCGGGACAGCCACCCTCCAGCGGGGGCCGGTCCGCATGTGGGGTTTCGTTGCGCACAGACAATAGCAGTCACGTAGCCGCAATTTGCGTGTCCGAGCGCAGCTTACCAAGACTTAGAGAAATCATGGCAAACACAGGGGCTACAAGAAAGAAGCTCTGTGCGGTCTGCCTTTTTTGTGTTCTCGATGAATCTATAGTAGTACCCAAACCACCATGAGCAATCTTATCGTCATTCATGCTGATTTTGAGGCGCACTGGCCTTTTGTGGCCGAGCGATTGATGCAACGCTGGCAAGAGCAAGACGAGACTGCTCTCATCCGCCTGGAGCGAGGGGACTCCCGCATCTTGGGCGAAGCTGTCGCCCATCCGCACGAGGTGACCCGGCTGGCCTGCTTGGGTGTACCGGTTACGGCTGCGTGTTTGCAGCGCTTTGTCATGCTGCGTGAAGCAGCCTTTGCAGCTCCGTATGGCGCCGCTGACCTCTCCCTGGCTGCGCTTGACCATCTCCAACAGCGAGGCGTGAAGCGCTACCAACACCGTAGTGAGGGTTTTTGGGGCCAGTCAGTCGCTGAATTTGCCCTGGCGCTGACCCTCTGCGCGCTGCGCCGCATCCCGCAGAATTATCAGGAGATGCTCACCTCGTACGAACCGTGGCAGCGGTATAGTGCCCAACGCAACCAGGGGCCGGGGAAGCTGGGCGCCCAATTCAGCGACGACACACGCTTCACTCACGGCACAGTCGCCGGCAAACGGGTGCGGGTCGTCGGGGCCGGCAATATCGGCAGCCGCTACGCCAGCTTTGTCCACCTGCTGGGGGCGGATGTGGCCGCCTGGGACCCCTATGCAGCCGAGCCCAGCTTTCACCGGACCGGCTCGCGCCGTGCCCACCATCTGGACGAGCTGGTAAAGGATGCCGAGATCTTTGTCCCCATGCTCCCCCTTACCGAGGGGACGCTCGGTCTCGTGACCGCAGCGCACATCGATGCCCTGCCCAAAGGTTGCCTCGTGGTGCTGGCAACGCGGGCGCTTATCTGTGATATGGACGCCATCCGCCGCCGGGTGCTGGCCGATGAACTGGCGCTGGCCGCCGATGTCTTTGATATCGAGCCGCTGCCGTTGGACGACCCATTGCTGGGCCGGCACAACGTTGTTCACACACCGCATCTGGCTGGACGCACGCGCGACGCCAATTATCAATGGGTCGATGACTTGTTGGCCCAGTTTGACCCGATTGTGTGATAATGATAAAAGCGGAACACAGAGAGCACAGAGATGAAAGAGAACCCTCTGTGCTCTCTGTGCAATCTCTGTGCTCTCTGTGTAACTGAAGGAGTGATTTATGCAATACAGCAGCGTCCCCGGTGTGACCAAGCCGGTCGCCCGGTTGGTGCAAGGTTCGGTGATGCTCAGTTCGAGCCGGTTGGAAGAAAGCTTTGCCCTGCTCGATGGGGTTTTTGCGCTGGGAGGTACAACGTTTGATACAGCGCACGGCTACGGCGCTGGCGACGTGGAGCGCACCTTTGGCCGCTGGGTCAATGAGCGCGGGTTACGCGACCAGGTAGTCATCATCGGCAAGGGCGCGCACCACAACCAGGATCGCCAGCGCGTGACGCCGTTCGATATTTCGTCCGACCTGCACGACTCGCTCGCCCGCCTGAAGACCGATTATATCGACCTCTATCTGCTCCACCGCGACGACCCCACCAAACCGGTCGGCCCGATTGTGGAGGTGCTCAACGAGCACAAGGCAGCCGGCAAGATCCACGCCTTTGGCGGCTCCAACTGGTCGGTGCGCCGCATCGAAGAGGCCAACGAATACGCCGACAAACATGGCCTGACGCCTTTCGTCGCCAGCAGCCCCAACTTCAGCCTGGCCGTGCAGGCGCAGGCGCCCTGGCCCAACTGTATCAGCATCAGCGGGTCGGCGATGGAGGCCGAACGCCAATGGTATATCGAGCGCAACATGCCACTCTTCACCTGGTCGAGCCTGGCCGGCGGCTTCTTCAGTGGGCGTTTCAATCGCGACAACCTCGATGATTTCGCCAGCGGGCTGGACAAGCTGGCCGTCACCACCTACTGCACAGAACAGAATTTTCGCCGCCTCGACCGCGCCCAGAAATTGGCGCAGGAGAAGGGTCTGACCGTCACGCAGATCGCGATGGCCTATGTCTTTAGCGTGCCGCTCAACATCTTTGCCCTGGTAGGCTGCGCCACGCCTGACGAATTCAAGGCCAATCTCCAGGCAAGCGAGGTCAAGTTGACCCCGCAAGAGGTGGCCTGGCTAGAGCTGCGCAGCGAGGCACGGTAATCTGCCATGCGCGCTATCCTCTTCACCGCCCCCGAAACGATCACGCTTGAACGGCTGCCCGACCCCGTCTGCGCACCGGATGAAGTGGTCGTACTGGAGCCGATCCATGAATGAGGCCTCTCGCTGGCGCTTTGCGCTTGCTGAGCGCATCGCCGCGTCCTACGCCCGCAACCCAAAAGTCCAGGCAATCCAGGTGGCCGGCTCGGTTGGCCGTGGGGTGGCAGACCGCTATTCGGACATCGAGATCGATATCTACTACAGCGAACCGCCTACCGAAGCTGAGCGTATTGCTGCGGTGCGTGGATGTGGCGCCGTGGTGGACTCACTCGATGAGGACGACGACGAGTGGGAAGAACAGATGCTGCTCGACGGTGTCCACGCCGCCACCAGCACCTTTTTGGTGAGCACTATGGAACGGTATTTGTGCGAAGTGGTGGAGGAGGGGCAGATCGCACCGGCGGCGCAGACACGTCTCTATTCGCTACAACACGCCGTTCCTTTCGTGGGTCACGATTTGATTGAGCAGTGGCGGGAAAAAGCGGCCCGGTATCCGGCTCGGCTCACCCACAACATGTTGGCCGCCAATCTTTCCTTTCGCGGCTTCTGGTATGCCGAAGAGATGTTAGCGGCGCGCAGCGATGTGCTGCTGCTCTATCGCAGTTTTGTCGAGGTAGGCCAGCAACTCATCCACGCCCTGCTGGGCCTCAACCGTCGCTATCTCTCCACGCCAGACGGCATCAAGTGGATGGATGAGACGCTCGCCGCGCTGCCGCTCAAACCGGCAAATTGCGCCGCGCGCATCAAGGCTGCGTTTCGGGTAGAGCCGGTGGAAGGGGTGCGCATCCTCAAGGCGTTGATCGCCGAGACGCTCGATTTGGTCGAGCTGCACATCCCTGATTTCGACACGGTACCCTACCGGGTCAACTTCAGCCGCCACCGCCAGGTCTGGGATGGCTCCCCGGGGGACTGATTATCACCTTCGTAACAGCTTGAACGCGATATTGGTCCCCAGCCCTAGCATGTAGGCCAGACGAATCCAGAGCACGGCCAGGGGTTCGAGTTCACGCGCCACGCTGAGCGAACCGGCGTCCACCGATTCAAAGCCGAGTTCGGTGGTCAGACCGGCAACCACCCGCTTGGCCTCGGCGTCATCGCCGCAGATGAACATGGTGATGGGCTGGCCGTGGTAGTCGGGATTGGTCATATTGCGGGCGCCGGTCATGTTAAAGGCCTTGACCACACGCGCCCCTTTCGCCCATGCCGCCACTTGTTCACCCGCTGAAGACGTATGGCCGACGCTTAGCCCCAGCTCCTCGTGCGTCAACGGATTGGTGGCATCCACAACCAATTTGCCGGTCAAATCCCCAAAACTACGGACGATCGCTTCCGTGGCCTCCCAGGGAGTCGCCAGCACGACCACCTCGGCATCCGCCGCAGCTTCTGGACTAGTGGTGGCGCTGGCGTTGGCGCCGCTGGCCGCAACGAGATCTCGTACTTTTTGACTGTGCGGGTCGCGACTGCCGTACGTCACCTGATGGCCATTGGCAGCCCAGCGCGGACCCAGTGCGCGGCCAACATTGCCGGTGCCGATCACTGCGATTTTCATGGGTTCCTCCTTGATTCTGCACGGGTCAGCTCTCTGGCTTTAGCGTCAGCGCACAATGCACGGCTTGCTCCACGCTCATGGCCTGACCCGCGGCCCAGGCTGTGGCGGCGGTTTCCTCATCCAGCAACCGGCGGGCAGCAGCCTCGGTCTGGTCAAATTCGGCTTGCTCATAAGGCAACTCGCAGAAGTCCAGGACCAACCGCAACTGCGCCGCGGCGCCGGCCAGTTGTAAGGCTTTCTGCGGTTGGCCTTGCGCCAGCGCCAGACCAGCTATATAACCAAGCGTCCTTGCAAGCTCTCGTTTCATGTCTGACGTCTGAAAGAAGGTGAGCGCTTCGGTCAAAAAAGTGTAGGCCCCTTCATAGTCATTCAGTTTTAAGGCAGATGCACCCAGGCGAGCCGTTGCTGACGGTTGAAGCGAGCGATCACCCGTCTCTTGGCCCAGCTTCAGGGCTTTCATATGGCGCTCATGCGCCGTGGGATAATCGCCTTCGGCAAAGGTGATGACGCCCAGGATATTCAGAGCGGTGCCGATACCATTCTGGTTACCCAGCGCTTGGCTGAGCTCCAGGCTCTCTTGAGCATAGCGGCGCGCCTGGGCGTACTCCCCCGCAGCAATCGCGCTGTAGGCCAGTGCGCCGAGCACATTCGCGACGCCATGCTGGTTGCCCGTGCGCCGACGCAGGGCAAGGCTGGCCTGAAAGTAGGTTTCTGCCTGCACCATGTCATTCTGCCCGCGCGCGATATAGCCCAGGTTGGCCAGCGCAACGGCAGCTCCTTCCGAATCATCCAACTGACGGAACAGGCCTAAGGCCTCCTCAAGTCGCTGCCGTGCGCGCGCTAGATCGTGTTGTACATGATGGATAAACCCCAGGCCACGCAGCGCCGAAGCGATCCCCCGTTGATCGCCCAGCGCCCGAAAGAGCACGCAACTTTCCTCGAAGTATCGGATTGCCGCCATGTAGTCGCTGTGGCGGCGGGCCAACATACCCAGCCCGTAGAGGAGCGGTGCGCGCTGCGCCGGTTGATCGGCCAGGGCGAGCAGACGCTGCAACCAGAGCCAGCCCTCCTCATAATGGCCGCGGATATACCAGAAGTGCCAGAGCGCTGCGCCCAGCCGCGCCGCGATCTCTGTGGCCTGGCTCGCCACTGCCCAGGCCAGCGCCGCGCGCAGGTTGTCGTGCTCGGCAGTCAGGCATTCGAGCCAACGCTGTTGTCCAGCGCCCTGTAGGTGCGGTGCAGCTTCCTCGGCCAGGCGTAGAAAGAGTTCCGCATGGCGCTGTTGCAGTCGATCGATTTCCCCAGCCACAGCGAGACGCTCTCGCGCATATTCATGAATGGTTTCGAGCATGAGAAAGCGCGGTTCGCCATCGGACCCTGCCTGTTGGTAAATCAAATTTTTGTCGAGGAGCGAGGCGACGCCGGTAAAAAGGTCGAATGCCGGGAAACCGTCTGCACAACCGACGGCTTCGGCGGTCGCCAGCGTAAAGCCGCCGGCAAAAACGCTTAGGCGCACAAAGAGGCGTTGTTCTGCCGGCGTGAGCAAGACATAGCTCCAGTCGATTGCATACCCCAAGGTCTGATGCTGGGGCAGGCTGTCTTGGGGGCCATCGCTCTCCAATAACAGGTGTACCCCGTGCTTCCCTTCCAGTTGAGCTAATAGAGCCGATGGGGGCAACAGCTTCACCCGCGCGGCGATCAATTCAATGGCCAGAGGCAGGCCGTCCAGCCGAACACAGAGCGTCGCTACAGCCGCGGCATTCTCGGCAGTGAGGGCAAAGGTGGGATCAACTGCCTGCGCTCGCTCTACAAGGAGGGCAACCGCCCCATAGTGCGCCAGGGCTTCGGTTTCTGGCAGGTACGTCAGGTCGGGGAGCGCCAGGGGCGAGACCGGAAATTGGCGCTCTGCCCGCACGCGTAAAGCGGCGCGGCTGGTCACCAATACGTGAAGCCAGGCACATGCCGCCAACCACTCGACCACCCCCGGCGCAGCCGCCAGCAGATGTTCAACGTTGTCGAGCACCAGCAGCAGATGCTTATCATCCAGGTACTGCTTCAGTCGATTGGTGGCGGAGAGGCCATTCTCCTGTTGGCCAAGCGTCTGACAAATCACCGCGGGGACCAGCGCCGGGTCGCGGAGGGTCGCTAGCGGTACAAAAAAGACGCCATCGGCAAAATGGGCAACAAGTTCCCGTGCCGCAGCAAGCGCCAGCCGTGTCTTGCCGACGCCAGGAGGACCGACGAGCGTGAGCAAGCGGCTGCCCTCGTGCAGTATGCTCCGCTGGATAGCAGTCAACTCGCGGTCACGCCCAATGAGCGGCGTCAGTTGCGCAGGCAAATTGGAAGGCGGCTGCGACGGACGCCAGCGATGGGATGCAACCGATTCGGGCGCGCCCGCCGGCGGTAGCCCCGACCGTTCGCCACGCGCAAAACGCACAAACGCGGCGCGTTCGTCCGGCGCAATCTGCAACAGCTCAGCCAGCCGTACGGCAATCAACTTTGATGGACGACGTGCATTCGCTTCCATTTTGCGCAACGTCACCTCGGCGCACCCGACCTGCTGCGCCAGTTCGGCCTGGGTCAAGTCGAACGCCTTGCGGCGCCCCTTGAGCCACACCCCAAACGTAGCCTGGCTGTCCATTGTATCGCCTTTTGTATCGCTATACAGACCGCTAGCGGATCGTTTTCCCCTATCTTGCTGTCCTTATACCGTGTTTACTATGGGCACAACCATTGTACAACGAAGCGGCGGGTTGTCAAGGCGCGCTCTAGGTAAGGCTCCCACTTCGCAAAAGTGGGTCATTTGCGCCTTCTTGCGAGCTCTATGATCAGCCGATTGATTTGCTGAGGAGAAACGACTCTGTGAACACACGACCACCAGCGTTTGACTGGCGATGTTGCTCCATACCGCTATTACTCTGTTCCTGCCCAAGGAGACGCCCATGAGCAAGCGGACATCCACAGTCGAATGGATCGTAGCAGAGAGCGATGCCGACTGGGCGCGGCTCTGCACGCGGCCCGGTGCGGGCAGTCCGTCGGGCGTGGCGCCGGTCACCTCTGAGCGTCGCTACGCACAACGTATCTTGGCCGGCGTAGGGCTGATGCTCCTCCTGCTGGCAAGCGCCGGCGGCTGGTGGCACCACACAACCTCGGCTGGGGCGCAACAGCACGCAACGGCGGAAGGGGAACTCCCAGTGGTGGCGCAGCGCGACGGCCGCCTGGCCATCAACAGCGCAGGCGACCAGAGCAGCACGGAGTGGTGGTATCAGCTTGCGCGGGAGTACGACGGTTTACTCACCGCCACGCAAACCACCGATCCAGATGAGCCTCTGCATGCAGCGTTGCGCAACATTGATTTTCAGGGCGACCAGGCGGTGGCTGAGGTGATCCTGTATGCCCAGGACAATGCGCCGGTCTACCGGCAGACGCGCTTCTACCAACGCGCCGCGACCGGGTGGCTGACGACTGCGCCAGACGCCAACTTGTGGGGCCCGATGCGCAGCCTGGAAACGCCCTCCTTCGTCTTTCACTTTCGCCAGCGGGATGCAGCGGTCGTCGTCGCGGTGGCGGCACAGGTCGAGGCACTCTATCGCACCATGCGCCGCAACCTTGGCCTGGAGAGCGCACCGGGCGCGCGGAAGCTCGTTATCCATGTGAGCGTGACGCAGCCCCCTCGACACACGTCTCTATGGTTCGGTGCGCCCAAAGAGATCATCGCAGCTTCCCCGGCGCTCTACCGGGCGCCGGTGGAACTGGCCGACACCGAACTACTGGCGCAGTCGCTTGCCCTGCCGCTGTTTGAGCACGTTTTGACACAAGCCCAGCAAGGGCATGCGACTCCAGTAACGTGGCAGCCGCTGGAGAGCGCACTACGCCTCTGGCAACTGTGGGACCTGGACCTTCCGCTGGCAGACTGGCGTGAGGAGGTCGTGAAGTGGATCTATATCGACCTGCCTACCAAAGCGCCGCGGCAAGCGGTCGTGCTGCCGCGGCGCTATCGTGAACTCTGCGCCGCCCATATGCTCTGGCTGCTGTCGCCGGTGCAGATTCACCTGCCGTTGTTTTGCGCCGGCCAGGATCAGACGCAATGGGATTTCTACTGGCGGGCTTCACCCGATCCACTGGTACACCTGGACCAACTCGCTGTGCCGGTGGCCTTAGATTCAACTGAATACGGATACCCGCTGGGCAGAAGCCAGCCCGGCCAAACGATTGCCCTGGCGACGCTCATCGACTATGGAGTAGCCACCTACGGACGCGAGCGGCTGCCGGCGCTGGTGGCGGGCCTGCGTCAGCACAACACCTGGGAGACCCTCGTGCCGGCGGTTTATGGTGTATCCGCCGCCGAATTCGAGGCCGGTTGGCACGATTATCTGGCAACGCAGTATGGGATACACGTGTTTAAGTTGTAAATAGCAAAAGGAGCAAACTGATGGATCGACTAGAAATGTCGCGCAGAACGCTGCTCAAACAGGGTAGCGCCGCCTTGACGGGATGGGCACTCCTCAACACCTTGCGGGTAGGAGCAGCACCCGCGGTGCTCGCCCAGGCGGGCGCCGAGGTGCTACCCTGGCTCGAACAGCCGGCAGAAAACCCCGTCCCCGAGATCATCGCCAACCAGCTCACCTGGGAAGATTTGGATTCGTGGGTTACGCCCAACGACCAATTCTTTAGCATTGCCCATTACAACCGGCCCGAGATCGACGCCGATGAGTGGCACTTGGAGATCACCGGTCTGGTCAAGCAGCCGCTGACCCTCACGCTAGATGAGATCAAGGCCTTGCCGCGCCAGGAACTGACCTTCACGCTGGAATGTTCCGGCAACCACGGGCTGCCCTTCTTCTGGGGTGGGATCGGCAACGCAAGCTGGGCAGGCGCACCGCTGGCAGGTCTGCTCGAAGAAGCCGGCGTGCTCGACGACGGCATCGAAGTCGTCTTCTGGGGTGTCGATGCCGGCGAGGAAACCATCGGCGAGCAGACAGTGACCCAGCACTTTGCCCGCAGCCTGTCGTTGGCCGACGCCATGCACCCCGACAATCTGCTCTGTTATGAGATGAACGGTGAACCGCTGCCACAACCAAACGGGTTTCCCCTGCGCTTGATTGCGCCGGGCTGGTTTGGCATCGCTAACGTCAAGTGGCTCCAACGCATCGAGGTCTGGGATACTCGCCTGATGAACCGCTTTATGGCCCGCGATTATGTGACGGTGCGCCAGGAAGGCAGCGAGGACGAGCCGGTCTGGACGCAGCGTTCGGTGGGGCGGGCCCTGCTCAAGTCGGCTCCAGCGCGCGTGGTCCACAGCAACGGCCACTACCGCATCGACGGCGCGGCCTGGGGCGCACCCATCCGCCACGTGGACGTAAAAATCGACGACGGCCCCTGGCGCCGCGCCCGGCTCGACCGCACGCAGCGCGCCGAGTACGCCTGGAGCTTCTGGAGCTTCAATTGGGCTAATCCCACGCCGGGTGAACACGCCATCACCACGCGCGCGGTGGATACCGCCGGCAACGTGCAACCGGCCGCGGATGACCCGCTGCTTGCCAACAAGCTCACCTACTGGGAGAGCAACGGCCAGATCACGCGCACGGTGGAGATTCCCACCTAAGATCAATCCAATTTTAGGCTTGTAGGGTATCATACCGTACTCACGTATAGATGGCGACCTTAAAATATTCCTGACCTGCGGGGCAAAGAGAAGAAATACGCACTACTCGTTTCTGCACCCCAATCTCTTCAGAATGTGGCCGCCAAGCGGCATCAATGCGTGAGTGCGGTATAGCTTGTTTATGTGGGTAGGAAAGAGTTGGACAGCGAGAGGCGAGGGCAAGCAAGTCAAGGAGGAAGCGGATGAGCAGCTTTGATGCCTATGCGATGACCGATAAGTTGAACCCTGCCGTGCTGGATGTCATCATCACCCGGCTGGAAGCCCGTGGCAAACACCCACGATTTCAGCAGATGATGCACGACTATTTCAGTGCGATGCACCTCGATGCCATGCAGTGTGTGCTTGATCTGGGCTGTGGGACGGGCGTGGCCGCCCGCGCCCTTGCGCAACACCCTTCGTTTACCGGCCAACTGACCGGCATCGATGTCAGTCCCTATCTGATTGCGGCTGCCCAACGCTTCAGCGAAGAAGCAGGAACGGGGGAGCGCATTGCGTTTCAGGTCGGCGACAGTCGCCGTCTTGACCTGCCAGACGAGCAGTTCGATGCCGTGATTGCCCACACCTTGGTCAGCCATGTCGATGATCCACTGGCCGTGCTCAAACAAGCGGCCCGTCTGGTGAAGCCAGGGGGCTGGGCCGGCATCTTTGATGGGGATTACGCTTCGCTCACCTTTAGTCACGCAGAGGCTGCAAAAGGGAAAGCCTACGACGAAGCCCTCCAGCAGGCCATCATTACGCAGCCACGGGTGATGCGCCAGATGCCGCGTCTGCTCCGGGAGGCGGGCCTTGCGCTCGTCACGTCGTTTTCCTACATTCTGGCTGAAATGGGGACGGCAGACTTCTGGGTGCCAGCCCTCGAATCGTTTCGCAAGTTGTTGCCGCAATCGGGAGTGATGACCGGCGAGGAAGCCAACGCGTGGGTGGACGCTCGCCTGCAAGAATCAGCGGAAGGAGTCTTCTTCGGGGCCAGTAATTACTATAGCTATGTAGCAAGACGCCCCTGAAGCAGAGGAACAAGCGTACGCCACAAGTAACAGCAGCCTTTCACCTGGCGCTGGCCGACCGGCAACCACAAATTCAACGCGTACTCCAACAGGCCGATCCCGCGCGAACTGTTGGCACCGCGTTGTACTGTCTATTGATTTGACGAGGCGGGTAAACTTCGCACAGACCCGGCATCTGCACTGATGCCGGGTCTGTGCGTACAGGACAAATCATAGTCGCCGGACAAAGGAACACCGCGTCAAATCTGTTCGTTATGCAAGTGTAGGTGCTCAACGTGATCCGCCAGGGGGCTACCAGTGTTATTGATTGAAAAACAACGAGGTTGTAGGAATCTATGGTTTGTTTCACCGGCCGGCGAGGTGCAATTTTGATCGGCGCGGGTGCGGGCGTATTGCTCCTGCTTGGCGGCCTGCTCCTGTTGTGGCCACGGTGGGTGGAGAGCCGTTATCAATCGGCCATCCTGACACCGGAAGAGGTGCGCAGCGAGCGGGTGGCGATTGTCTTTGGCGCGCGCATCTATTCAAGCGGGCGGTTGAGCGCCATGCTCAGCGACCGGGTCGATACGGCAATTGACCTCTACCAGGCGGGCAAGGTCGAGAAATTGCTCATGAGCGGCGACAATCAGTACGCCAATTACGACGAGCCGGGCGCAATGATGGCCTATGCCATCGCCCGGGGCGTGCCCGTCGAGGACATCCAGCCCGACTACGGCGGGCGCCGCACCTACGATACCTGTTATCGGGCAAAAGCCGTCTTCCAGGTGAATTCAGCGATCCTGGTGACGCAGCGTTTTCACCTGCCCCGGGCGCTTTTCCTCTGCGACCAGTTGGGGATCGATGTCGTAGGTGTGGCCGCCGACCGCCGCACCTACGCTCCACGTTCGATTGCCTATTCGGAAAGCCGCGAGATTCCGGCCCTCTTTGCCGCGCTCATCGATGTGATCCGCCGCGCGCCGCCGCCGGTGCTGGGTGAGCCGATCCCGATTGAGTAGCTTTCGTTATGTGGGCCGATGCCCTATTATACCTGAAACGGAAAAATCCATTGCAGACCGGATCGATATCAACGGATATGCCGCGCCCGTACCTCGCCAATTGAGACGCTGCGCTGCATGCGCGGTTCTGCTGGCGCCGGTTCGATGGTGGGAGCGGATTCGCCGGCTGCCACCATGCGCTCGATGAGCCGGGCGCGCAACATCGCCTTCACCTCGCCATAGTTCTCCACGTTGACCAGATTTTGCAGCTCGTGCGGGTCGGCGTGGAGGTCGTAGAGCCGGGCGCGCTGTTGCCGCCCTGCCCCGGCGCCGTGACGCTGTACTTCCAGCGCCGTGTGCGTAGGGCGCGCCCAATCTGCGATTCGCTGATTTGGATAAAGACCTCCTCGGGCCATTCTTCTTTTTGGGCATGTAGCAGCGGCAAGATGGAGCGCCCCTGCATCTGCTCTGGAACGGGCAGGCCAGCAGCGTCGAGCAGTGTGGGCGGCAGGTCGACCAGGCTCACCAGTGGCGTGATCCGCCCGCCGCCATCGAAGCCCGGCCCGCAGATGGCCGTGGGCACGCGGATCGAGCTTTCGTGGCATGACCGTTTGTACTCGGCGTTGCGCGTCTTGAAGTGGCAGCCGTGGTCGGAGGTAAAGAGCACGATGGTGTTGTCGAGCAGATCCAGGCTCTTGAGCGCATCGAAGAGCCGGCCCAGCGCCTCGTCCAGCCGTTTGACCATGCCGTAGTAGCCGCCTAGATGCTGGTGGGTCGAACCACCCAGCGCCGCCAGGTCCGGTGGGATATGGCGGCCGGTGTACTGCTCGCGATAGCCGTCGGGCGGCGGATAATCATCGAGGTGGTTCTGGTGGTGCGGCTCGATGTACGATAGAAAGAGGAAGAACGGCTCGTGCTGGTGGGTGTCGATATAGCGGATCGCCGCATCGGTCTGCCCATCGACCCGGTAGCCGGGCAGTTTGACCGGCCGGTTGTCGTTGTCGTACATCACCAGGTCATAGGCGTCGGAGGTAAATTCGAGCAGGTTCGAGGCGAGCCAGTACTCGTAGCCGCCACGTTCCGCTTCAGGCACGGGGTCGTGGGCGGCCAGGTGCCACTTGCCAATGTAGCCGGTGGTATAGCCGCCCTCTCGGAAACATTTTGCCAGCGTAACTGCCTCTTTTGCCAGCGTACGGCCATTGCGCCAGACACCGGTCTGGGTGGCATACTGTCCGGTCTGGAGCACCGAGCGCGCCGGCCCGCAGACCGGCTGGCAGGTAAACGAGAAATGAACATCCGTCCCCCGCTGCGCCATACGGTCAAAATTGGGTGTCAGCCCCAGCGGGTTGCCATGCACGCCGGTGGTGTCCCAGCGCTGTTGGTCAGTGAAAA